>DATBGR010000033.1:0-8348 GCA_036557905.1 Nitrososphaeraceae archaeon
TACCTCTAATCTCTATAACATCACCTGTAGATGCGCTTAAAGAATCCATAGAGTCATAGTCAATACGTGCTACGCCACGGCCAACATCTCTTGTATAGGCTTCTAATACCTTGAGACTACGGTCATCGGTCATATCTAAAACACCTTCTCAATAGCACTTTATACGCTTTGTCATAATTTGATTTATATCAATATATGATATTCCAATAGAAAACTGACATGTACAGCTTTGTATGCCATCCTGTCAGATAGCGTAGCAGGAGAAAGTACGCTATCCTTTTACTCCATGATCTAGCTTTGAATGCTGTCTCAGCTCTGTTTCAGTCTTGAACTTTTCGCCACACTTACCACACTTGAATTTCTTTCTGGTAAAGAAATCGAATTTCATCTAATTCCATTAGACTGTGCCATAATATTAACAACTCGTTCTAGTTTGCTGGTAAAATTCAATATGCGAAGGAATCAACAACTCGCAGGTTAATTCTATTCATTTAGTATTTAGTTGGTAGTAGTTGTTCTACTATCGAAGTAGTAATAATGTAACTGGTTATGAAGATCTAATTTTATTTGATAAGAGATGGACTTTTATGACAATAATTTTGCCGATTTGTAATGCTTGTCACAAGCTCATATCTCCTATGTCTTCCATAGAGATTTAAAACCAGAAAATATTTTATTTACAAATGTACAGGGTCTGAAATAAAAATTGCAGACTGGGACTTGTTAACGGACCTGATTATAATACTAAATGACAACAATCATTACGGCAACAAGGTGGACTATGACAATCTTACCATTATAGATAAAGTATCGCTAGAATTAAATGCTGCGTAGCTTAAGGAAACATAGGTGGAACTCCAGACTATTGTTCTGCAGAACAGTGGTTTGCAACTGTCAAGAAAGATACACCCATCGATGCAAAGTCTGATATCTTCTCTATAGGTATTATATTTTATGAACTGACGACCGGTAGACGTCAGTCTACCTATGATCGTAACAATATTGATGTGCAGAGAACTTAGCTGCTTAAGAACGCCGGCCAACTTGCGGTTGAGCATGGATATAAGGAGGAGGATATAATGAAGCCAGAATTAATAGAAAAGATAAAGACGCATATGCCTAAGTCTTGAGTATTTTTCTATTTTGCAGAAACCATTAGACATTATACAGTGAATGTTATAACTCGCGATAACGACCATTGGAATCCAGAACCTAGGAGGATATTTTCACCCAATCATAGGTTACTGGAACTCGACGACATGGTCGGCTTGAATACCAAGTGACTTCCTGGGCTAGAGGAATCACAATTATTCGAATGGACAATAACTCTTATTAAGATTACATTGCTAATGGCCTAATTTTCGCCGCTAGAAGTTAAAATCTGGTTAATTTATGTGCCAATAGTCATTAAAGATGGTATTCTGATTTTTGATTTCTAATCTACTGCAGATATATAAGATAATTATCCAATCTATTAGTGCGAATCAACATACAAAACTTGCTTCGTTTGCATGGTCTGAGTGTTGTAGTTGACTATTACTGGTAATGATAGCAGCATTAACATATTGCAACAATTTGGCACACCTGCCGATATCGGTAGTTGATAAAGATAGTGGGCCTGTCGGTAGACTCGACTACCTCGGTATGACGATCAGAAGGATAGAACGAAGATCTAACAACAACTGATTTTCTCAATACTTAGATTCAGCTTTTCAGTAACCTAAGAACATTACTTATGATATTATTATGATCTGATTCTACTTCTGTTGTGACAAGAAGGAATTGATCGTTTTCTAGTGGAAACGTTATAAGCTTTATTTTCTCATATTCAGCCATAGCGTACAGACCTTTTCCAATTCGTGACCCAAGAGATTTACGTAATCCCCACATAGCTATTGCTTGAATGTTTGATTTTTTTGTATCTTCTGGCATAAGCAAATCCTCAATACCTTCGCGTTGTCCCCCATATTTTATTTCGCCAGTATCATTACAAACCCCAGCAAAACGGACTTTTGAATTCAAGTTAAGAATGTCTTCAGGTAACTTACTGTAATTCATAATAATTGATTAGACGATCAAATATAAAATAATTAAATAGATTTCCATGATTTTATTAAATATAAACCCCTCGTTGGATGAAAAAATTAAATATATTTATAGATGTAAAGATAATGCAGGTACTCAAAACTTATTCTTGTACTCAACCTAATTTAGACCGTATTGGTTGTCCAATCAGATCCAGCATTAATATTTTAGACACAGGATCTTCTATTTACGTTATGAAATAAATCAAATTGAAAGCATTTTCTGGCTTGGGAGATCAAATATATAAACCGGTGACTTACCCGACAAGATTCGTGTATATATCAATCATAAGAATCGCCAGAACATGATTCCATGCTATTCTTTGACTGCTCAAAGGTTGATTGTTTTAGGTTGATTGCTAGATGCAGCGTAATTTGATAACGTAGCACAAGGACTACCCTGTACATTCGGATGCGGCAGATTATGCGTATTTGATATATCCAATAAGCTGATTTTAGCAATAATAATGATTGCAGTTGTTGTCCCAGCAATATTCATAGAATATACTGAAAACGTCGGAGCAAAGAAGCAAACACAATGCAAGAGTTGAAAACTATAGTAGTGCTAACAACGCATTTGAGGCGGCTTCAAGTCGGTAGGTGATAGCAATAACTATCAAGATTGACATGTGCAAGGATGCACTTCTCCAGACATAGATAAAGCCACCTATGATGCAGATAAGTATAGAAAGATAGATAGACTGACTGAGCCCGCTCTCCTTTAATCTAATATTATGACTAACGCAGAGCATAGAAAAGACAATATTTAAATGACATCTATGCAATAAATAGAATGAGTGGTTAGTTACGACACCGAATTTACACATAATTATGGTGTCACATATCAGCGTTTTTCTTTATCGTTAATCAATATTTGTTGTGTTCCTGGAGTTGCTAAGGCAATAATGAACAAAGATAAAAGCTCGGAAATGACATTACTTTGCTAAGAATAAGAAATTCATCCATTATTGGCGACCAGGACACTGACAACAAGACCAACTCGCTATCCATTGATGACTTGGACCTTGAACTACTTAATCTGCTAGCTAGAGGTAATGATAATAAACAAATATCAGCAATCGTAAATGTCCCACTTAGTACTATACAAAGAAGAACAAGGAAACTATTTGAAAAAGGGTTAGTACATTCTAGTATTAAAGTAGACTATAACAAGATGGGATTTAGAAAGGGCTTGATTGACATTAATCTATCAAATTGCTCCATAGACAAAATAGGCCAGCAAATAGCAAATACAAAAGGGATAACCGATGTGTCTGTTCATATAGGTAATTCTGATCTAGTGTGTACATGTATTTGTCAGTCTACTAATGACCTAATGCGTTTACTATTAGAAATAAGATCTATTCAAGGCGTGGGCAGAGCTGAGTGGTCAGAGGAGGTATATAGTATCGGGTCTGATTCGCAAACTAACTACGTTAACACTACGCTAAACTAACTGATTAATATGTACAATAAATAATAAATAATAAACGATAAACAATAAATAATAAACAATGAATTATAGAATAATGACATATAATGTCAAACAACAGAAGTATATGACGTTTGGCTAGCACTACAGTGTAGATCCAGGAAATGCATTAAATAGCCACGATTTAATACGCCAAATCATTATCAATATATCATTTTATATAATATCTCACAATATATGATAAGTGTAGATGAAAAAGTCATACGACGACATTCAAACAGATGACGCAGAATATAATAATAAATATACTAATCATGACAATAAGAATGATAACACTCAGAACTACAGCAAATCAAATCAGAATACTATGACAAGGGGAATAAGCCAGATCCGACATGCGCTATTTAATACACTACCTGAATCTCATAACCTTCTTGTATATTCTGATATACGAGTCTTACGAGCTATGTATCCAGCCTATGTCAAGTCTTTACTTGAGGATAATGAGATCGTTTTGATATTGACATATTATGATCATACCTCAATGGTTAGACAAATATTAGAATTGGGAAATAAAAAGAATAGTGATAATACAGACATTGAAAAATATCTGAATAACGGCTCTTTGGTAATTGTGGATTCGCTAATGACATATTTCAATCCGCTGCAAAATAATCAAATAAATAGTATTAATGATAATAGCAAAACCAACTTTTTATCTTTAATAAGAATGCTATTTAATCATGGTATAAAAAACGATAAGAAGGGAATAACTATATTCTCTGATATGGGTTCATTCTTTCACTATAGTAATAATCATCAATATGACAATAATAACAATAATAATAATGATAGCAACATCCACAATATCATGGAATATGAAATGTCAATACCTGCCAGGTATAAAGATCTAGAATTAAAGAAATTCTGCTTGTACCATCAAAAGGATTATGAATTGCATTTTGCTTCCAAACGTCAGAAAGCGCAGTTACTTGATTGTCATAGCCGGTCTGTATTGGTTATGGATGGCACTAGTAACAGTAATTATAATTATAATTATGACAGTAATAATAATAATAATTAAGTCATCTGCTATTGGAATTATTAATAAATGTCTTTTTCTATGTTCTATAACAATAGCTTATGACATTGTAGCCATATCTTAGCAGTAACAGTTAAAAGACCTAGTTAATCTCATTAGATTCTACAACTATTGTATTTTCTGCTGACATAAAAGTTATGTTTTGTCGAATTAGTTATAAATATGTGTAATTATGGAAATCATTTTATAACGCTTATCTGATATTTATTGTCATCAATCTTTCCACTTTTTACTTTTTTTGGACAAAATTTGTATGAAAAATATTAAATATATGTTATCTAACGAAACATTATGCAATTGATGATATTCACAGACTCATAATAATGCAGATTACTTTCCACTTTTAGCAGACTAGGAATTGCGATTACTTAAAGGTGGTCAAAGTGCAGAAATAGTCGCCACATCTATCAGATATATAAAATCAAGAAAATAATCAAAGTCGGCTGCTAATTATTATTTTAGCCATGTATTAGAAAACTTGGTTTTGTGTCAATTACTTATATTACAATGAGGTGTTAGTATCGCTGATCTCTCGCAACAAGTTATTTTCGCCTGACGCTAAGAGAAAATCAACTAGGTCTAGCTATAAAATATTATGGGTAATAACGCATATTATTTTATATTTTATTAAGAATCGTAGTATTATATGTATTTAAGTTATGTTTTTATGAACTGCATTGAAATTTATATATTTGAGTCTCGTAATGTAATTGAGTCCAAAATGGTATTCGAAAATGTAGGACCAGGAGCCTATTTTGCATTCGGAATAAGCCTACCATTAGTAGCAGCGTTTGTGGTGACTCATCTATACGATTTGAAAGGATCGTCTAAGATGAAAGAACCCAGGGAAAGTCATCATATACATCTACTAAGATAGACTAATTTTTTTGCATAACAAATATTTTACTTTTGAACCCTTCATATAAATAGAATATGCCCAACATATTGACATTGTTATCTCATTTACATAGCGTATAATCTATGACATATTTACTATCTTTAAATAGTTACAAAAGCCTAACTTGTAAATGTATTTGTAATAAAATAAAAGAGTTTCAAGTGCAGACTAGTCTAAGCAATAACTAACTAGTATAGTCATTACATTGATAATTTAAGGACAAGATAATTGCTTTTCAAATATGATTCTCTCGTCGAGCCAAGCTCAATTATGGATGATGATTAGCCAGAGGAGTCCTTATCCCATTTACAAAATCTGACACGGAAGTTTGTTTTGTGTTACCAGGTAATGCTACATGTGCTCGAACTTTTCGTATTATATAGGATGAATATTATTTAAAGAATGGAGTCTGCTCGTATTGATCTGAATAACAGTTTGTGAAATTGTATCATCAGAAACTAAGAAAATTTCAGCAGATGTTAAAACCTTAAACCAGACTAAGCGATCTGATCCAATCGCTTTTCCAGTACTGTCATCGAATGCATAATTAAATGCATATAGTGCTCCTGGCTTTTCAATGACATCAAGAAATATTCCTACAACCAAGGGAAGCAAAGCTGAGGATAATGAGTACATGCTCTCAAATACCTTTTTCAATTTTTCATACTTCAATATTGGAATAGGCTCATTTGCAGCATCACGATATGAACTTAACAGAGGAGTTGGTCCATCCAGCTTTCCTGATGGATCTACTAATACAAGTTTTTCTACTAGATCCTTGTTTTCAGTTGCAAACTGTAATGCAACATATCCGCCCAATGAATGACCAACTATGCATATTTTCTCATCCTTTAGATCAATTGCCTGAAGAAAATCGAAAATAAACCTGCTAAAACCTTTGATAGAATAGTCTGAAGTAGTTGGCTTTTCACTTCCGCCGAACCCTATCAAATCGACAGATATTGTATGGAAATGTTCTGACAATGCATCAGGGATATCTCGCCAACCGACCAGTGAAGCTCCAATACCATGTATGAATAAAACATGCTTCTTCTTTTCTTTATTCTTTGATTCACTATAGAATATTTTGTATCCATTCACATTTGCTACTTTGTACCCATTCTTTCCTATCACATATTTTTCCAAGTCGAATTGATTCAATTAAGAACAAACTATTCTATTATTGAATTAATATAAGGATTGACAAAACGTACGTGCTGATTTGTTAGACTTGTCTGGTAAATCGTGAATGTAGATATCAAGATACGCGCACCAATTGCTAAAGATGCCTAGATGATTAGTTGTGATGAGCTATCGTCATTACTAATAAATTGAAAAATACTATGTAGGTCTATAGGAGGTATATCAAATCATGGCATATCCAATTCCACGTATTCAAAGAGCACTAATTCTTCAAGGCGGTGGCGCTGTTGGCGCATTCCATGTAGGCGCTTTCAAGGCATTATATGAAAATTAAGAAGTGATGACGAGAAAGACAACAGTGCCAATAATCCATTATTCGATATAATTGCAGGAACTTCAATCGGTGCCATAAATGCTGCAATTCTTGTTAGTTATGTTCTTGAGAACAAAACTTGGGAAGGCTCAGCAAAAAGACTTGAAGACTTTTGGAGGTATATATCAACGCCTATTCCAGAATTATCTGAAGCGTTAAAACAATGGAGAGCAGAAAAGGAGAAAGGAAATGCTTCAGTTGCATCAGAAGAAGCAGCCAGAAGATATTATTCAGTAAAGGAATTCCTTAAATCAGGGGTTGAAAGAGTTTTCATACCTGTTTATCCACCTAAAGATGATACGAGATTTTGTGACTCTCAAAATAAACTGCTTGCCTATAACAATGAGCCTCTAAGGAAAAGCATAGAAAGATTTGCAAAATTTCCTATTGCAACTAGCTTTGAAAGAGGTGAGCCAAGATTACTTGTAGTCAGTACTGATGCAGCTGAAGGAACAACAGTAACATTTGACAGCTATGAAAAGGAACAAGGAAGACGAGAAACAGAATATGGAGATTCACTACAGAGAAAACCCATTGTTATAAAGTACAATGAAGGTATTGGTATTAATCACATAATGGCAAGCTCTTGTGTACCCGAATTCTATGTCCACGAAGATCTAAATGGAAGAAAGTTTTGGGATGGCGGACTACTAAGTAACACTCCAATTAAGGAATTGTTTGATGCCCACAAGAGCTTTTGGGAAAAAAAGATAGGCTCGTAAAACCTTGAGAGGTCATTCAAGAAAATAAGAAACAAAGAACATGTCTTAGATTATAGCAACAATAATGAATAGGATAAACTGCAAAGAATTCCAGATTTAGAATTGTATATAGTAAATCTATTTACTCCCAAAGAGAGCGATAACGACACTGGCATAAATACTGTGCCTTTAGATCCTGATGGGGTTAATGACAGGAATCTAGACATAAAACTTAGTGATGGATACATGCAAAGATGCGATAGATTATGGGTGAGATTCGAAAGCTCAAGCTGAGACTATCAAATAGAAGACAAGAAATTGAGTCGGTTAATTCATTGTATCTTACGTTTTGTCTTTGTCCTTAACTAACGAATTAGCATCCTAACCAATTCTTCCTCTAAGAGGAATGTAGATTCCCTCGTCCTTTACTATCAGTTCTAGCTTACTACCCTTTGTCAAATTAAAGCCATCTACTACCGGCTTGGGCAGAACTATTATCGAGCTAGACCCCAGTGCTGTGATGGTAACTGTGTGTTTTGTAGGTATTTACCCCTCACCCAATGATCTGCATTTGTATTTGATCATTATAATAGATATATGAATAGACTTATATTA
>DATBGR010000034.1:0-3641 GCA_036557905.1 Nitrososphaeraceae archaeon
AGTCTTTGATTGCATCATATGCTTCAGGTGTAATGAAAGTGTAATATTCTTCAGGCTCACCTGCATATATCCTCAATTTGGCAGCTATGAGTTCCCTATTTTCGTTAGTTATTGGAATTACATTTTTCCACTGCAAATAATCCCATGCGCCTAATCTGAAACCTCCTGATGCCATAGCATAGACAATGGCTTTGATTCGTCTATCAGGATATTCAACCAGTTTACGTATTTCGTCTATTGTAGGAGCTCTATCATTAGAAGAATTTTTTGCTTTTGGCAACCCTTTTGCTATCCTCTTCCAATTTATTGTCAAATCATTCATTTCACAGAAGAGTTTGGCAGCTCTATAGTAATTTTTAAGAGTACCTGCAGCAAGCTCTTTACGTCTAACCCTCTCCTTATGAAAGTCAAGGAATTTAATAATATTATCTTGCACCCAATGAACACCTGCTTCCTTTGTTTTATTAAGAAACTCATTGGCCTGTTCTTCTAGAGAGCCAGATAGTTTGTGGTAGTCAAACAACATCTTCAATCTTTTTGGGTATTGCCTTCTTGCCTCAGAAGATTTCAATGCATACATAAACGCATACAATGGATCTTCCTTTATCGTTCCTTTGCTTTGGCTTATTGCTGACTGTATACTCAATTATTTATAATAACATACTGGGTGGTAATAAAGGGACAACTTTGATGCGGGTTCGGTGGAATGCAAAACAAATCTGACTCATTTTGCCACCCATGTCGAATTCGGTTGAAGTTCCATAATTTAATCAGAAGAGCTACTATCTATAGGTAGTAAGTTCGGATATATCTGAGGATTAGATTCCTGCATGTAATCGATTATTCCAAAGTATATGCATCCTCATACCAAAGTTCTGACAGGATTTAATCCATATTGATAGTATTAAACCAATCTATTAATATTATAATATGTGATGTACTAAGCAGGTTCGTTGAATAAAAGAACAGCAAAGATTGGAATTGCTGTATCATTGGCTATCATAATTCCTGCTATCATATATTTGGTATATAACTCATCTACAGCTTTGGCAGCTCCTTCCATAACTAAAGATCCAAATCTGAAAGTTGAGACTCTAGTTAATGGTTTGAATTCTCCTACCAGCATGGCATTTATTGATAATAACAATATCTTGGTATTGGAAAAGGGTGGACAGGTACGTCTAGTATCAAATGGAGTACTACAAGGTAAGCCTGTTCTGGAAGTATCTACTAATACAGAAAGTGAACGTGGTTTGCTTGGAATTGCCATGATGAATGGTATGAAGACAGGTGATAACACTATTAGTAACAATAACAATAGATTTGTATTTCTGTACTATACCGAATCAAATGGCGGAGATCTTCGAAATAGAGTATATAGATACGACTGGAATGCACAGACTCAAACTCTTATCAACCCCACTTTAATACTAGATCTTCCAGCACTTCCAGGTCCTAATCACGACGGAGGGAAGTTGGTTATTGGTCCAGACCATTACCTTTATGCAGTAATAGGAGATCTTAATCATAGAGGTAAGCTTCAGAATATTATAGATGGAACTGATCCTGACGATACTTCAGTGATATTCAGAGTGAATCCTAATGATGGTTCTGCAGCTCCAGGCAATCCATTCATAAATGATCCAAATGTTAAGATGCACAAATACTATGCATACGGAATAAGAAATAGCTTTGGAATTACGTTTGATCCGATCACCGGTAATTTATGGCAGACAGAAAATGGGCCTGATGTATATGACGAGATTAACATTGTAAAGCCGGCCTTTAATAGCGGATGGATCAAAGTTATGGGTCCACTATCAAGAAATGCAGATGTCAACATTAACAATGAACTAGTAAATTATCCTGGTTCTCATTATACAGATCCTGTATTTAGTTGGAAAAATCCTGTAGCAGTTACAGATATAGAATTTATGAAATCATCAGCTCTGGGACAGAAATACAAAAACAATATTTTTGTTGGCGATTACAATAATGGTAACCTGTATTATTTTGAACTCAACGATACTAGAACAGGAATAAAACCGGAGCCAGGATTATCTGGTTTGGTAATAGACAATGACAATCAACTGTCTGCAGTAACATTTGGTACTGGTTTTGGTGCAATTAGTGATATAAAGACTGGACCAAAAGATGGATTTCTATATGTTTTATCTATTAATGATGGAACTATCTATAAAATTGTACCGTCGTCTACCAAATGACTTTGGCAAATACATCTATAGCTTAGACTGTGAGTTCTAGAATAGCCAGGGCCTCAGGCATCTATTATAACAGGATTGACAATAATATTTGGTTTATGGATGTGATATGCAAAGCAACAATATTTTAGCTTGGAGGATGCCAATAGTTCAATATACGATCCTGACGGTACTGGGCTCACATAGTGGTTAGTGGGCTGCATGGCGTTACGCATAGGGAAGCAGGAGTTAGCATCTCTGATTTACAGTCTGCATGTGTCTTTTCAGTAACCCTCGTTATGCCTATCGCAGCAGCGATAATCCACTCAAAAAAGCCATTACTGGCACTGTAATGCCATTTTGATAGAATCAAAACAATTACTGCTGAGGCAACGACTTCCTACTCGTTAGTTTCTCAAATCCTAGCGACTTTAGTTTTGAAAAGACTCCACAAACTTAGCGAATGTGGTAGACGATTTAATGTACTTAATTTCTTGTTGTTACTCTATTTTGAATTCAAACTACGATTGCCTAATTATAGAGATAACAGAGATAGCACTGGTAGTAAATTGATAATATATGATATCAGAACTTTAAATGCCTAACCTAACTATATCATATAGGTAAAAGCAAATATGGCAGCGTTAACAAGGCATCCAAAAGAGATGCTTGTTTTAGATCTGTACTATAATCAAAACAAGACCTATAGACAGATTGCTAAAGAGGCAAGAATATGCCCAAGAGATATTAAAACCATAGTGGACAAGAAGGTTAAAGAGACTGAACTAAGTCAATCAACTTCTATATCATCTCAAGCGTTCAATCTTTTCTTACAAGGTAAAACTCCAATTCAAGTGGCTATTACCCTCAATCTGAGGGAGTCAGAAGTGCATGATTTGTACAAACAATATTTGAGCTTGCAACAACTAGATGATCTGTATAAGATCTATGAAAAGGTTAAAGATGGCACATGGTCATAGATTAATCAATGCTGCCGGTATGGATCTAAAACATGTAACGAAACTACTCGAAGTTGCCAATGGTGAATTACTAAAAGTTGAAGGAATGTACAAAAATTTACTTTCAGACGTAATGAATCTTAATCAGAAGAAACGAGATGCAGAGGCATCTGTCCTTAAACTCAATGGTGATTACATTTATCTTCGTAACAGCGCCGATCATCAAAGGCTAGAGTGCGAAAGTCAAGAATCTGAGAAGAGAAGTCTATATCTAAAAAAGATAAGATTAGAGTCAGCAATAAAAGAACTGCAGAATAGTCAAGAATTTACCAAAATTGAAATGATAGTAAAACAACAAGTAAACAAGATGTTTGGAGATGATAAACAACTACTAAAATTTGCTTTCGAAACCATAATCGAGTCCTTACTAAAGAATCCTTATAGATTACAATCATTCATGGAATATTCAATGTCAGTTGCA
>DATBGR010000035.1:0-7564 GCA_036557905.1 Nitrososphaeraceae archaeon
TCACCTTAAAGTTGGAATTTTAGTACTTCTTCTTTCCCTTTTTTGGCTTCAGTGATAATATAGCCATCTGGACTGACTACAACACTGCCACCGATACTTACTAAACCATTATGCGTACCTACAGCATCGGCCTTGGCGACATATATTTTATTTTCTAATGCTCTAACTATGGGAAATGATTTATTCTTTCGTTCTTTTTTTAGTGCCTCTTCCTTACTGTAATAATGCGATGATAAATAGAATAAGATTTTAACATGTCTGTATTTCATTGCTAGCAGAGGATAGTTTTGATCTCTACATATAAGGACGCCACACTTGATCCCCTTTATATCAAATTCAAGTGTCGTCTTTCCTGTTGCGAAATATTTCTTGTCGTATTCTGTCAAGTTGTTCTTGTAGTATATTAATAAAGAGGTATGCGGCCTAATGATTAAAGCACTATTGTATATTTTACTATCCGGATGCCATGATGAACCTACCACAAGAGAAATACCATATAAATTTGATGCTTGCTGCAATTTTTCGATTCCATTTCTTATTTGCTTCCATCTCATTTTATGATGGTCAACTATGTAACCTGAGAGGGCACATTCTGGAAAACATAAAAGGTCCAATTTACTCCTGTGCGCGTAGCGAATATAGTGTAGAATCTTTAATACATTCTTGTTTATTTCTGATGTTATTCGCATCTGTATAATTCCAATTAGCATGTTACTTTCTATTGTTAATAATTTAGAAAACCTATCTAAAAACCTAACACAAACACAAACTGTAGTGTTGTAGGATCTGCTCTACAAATTTGCTTTATGTGGATCTTCGAATTGCGCTCTGGATGTCTTCACCTTTGACGTTGATGTAATCCATAGTTTTTTTGTACGTCGCTAGAAAATTCGTTCCATGAGCGTGCAGTTAAACATCTGCAAACGCACAATGAATTTGGTTTAAGTATTATTGCCGTATGTTTTACACATAACTCATGGACAACTAATGTCTTCTTTTGCTTTTTCCTTTTGCTCTAACTATTTCTTCTGTTTTGTCCGTTATAAATTATCACAACTGTATAGAATAATGCCAATGTTATTCTATATGGATATAACTTATAGCAATACAGCAAAATCTTAATCGTTGTGAATATAAATAATTGCCCTGAT
This sequence comes from Nitrososphaeraceae archaeon, assembly GCA_036557905.1. Taxonomy (GTDB): domain Archaea; phylum Thermoproteota; class Nitrososphaeria; order Nitrososphaerales; family Nitrososphaeraceae; genus JARBAU01. Next base: position 1,152 of record DATBGR010000035.1, read on the forward strand.
CTGTTTTATTTTTCATGTCGTTTGAATTCCGATTTTAGCTTTAACTGAAAATAATGTAGTAGAAACATCCAGATGTATGTATGTGTATATATAACGATCGATTTTATGCCATAGATCTACTTTTTCGGTCAAGATTTAACTCTTTTATAAAACATCTTCTTTGTTAATTCCGCCGTCATGATATAGAGAAGTACTATTACAGCAATCGTAGCCAGATACGTAGCATTGAGCATCGTAAAGCCAAATATTTGTGAAAATGGGACAAATGGAATTGTGATTACAACAACTATAATAAGAAGAGTGGCAAATAACAAATATTTACTCGGTTTGCTTTTAAACATTGGTTTTCTTGTTCTTATAACAAGTACTACTATGGATGCAGAAATGACCGATTCCGTAAACCATGCAGTTCTAAATTGATTAATAGTAGCATGTAACACGAATAAAAGTACTGCAAAAGTAGCATAGTCAAATATCGTACTTAATAAGCCAAACACAATCATAAATTTTCTTATGAATTTAATATCCCAATGTCTAGGCTTTTCGACAGTTTCTTGATCCACATTATCTGTAGATATTGTCATCTCTGGCAAATCAGTAAGTAGATTCATTAGCAAGACTTGTTTTGGCAACAATGGAAGAAATGGCAAAAATAATGATGCACCTGCCATACTAAACATGTTCCCAAAGTTTGCACTAGTTGCCATGAAGATGTACTTTAAAGTATTAGCAAAAGTTCTTCTGCCTTCTTGTACCCCTGTTGCCAATACTCCCAAATCTTTTTCAAGTAGTACAAAATCAGCTGTCTCTTTTACAACATCAGCAGCAGAGTCAACTGAAATACCGGCATCAGCAGCGTGAAGTGCTGATGCATCATTAATTCCATCTCCCACATATCCTACAACGTTTTTTCCAGATTGTCTTAGTGCTAAGATGATTTGCTCTTTCTGATTTGGCTCTATTTCCGCATATACGTCTATATCAAGTGTTTGTCTAATGAGTGCATCTTTACTCATATGATGTAAATCTGAACCTGTAAGAAATCGTGGATTTTGAAGACCTATCTCGCGTGCAACATAGGTAGCTACATTTCTATTGTCACCGCTAATTATCTTGAGCGATATGCCCATTTTTTTCAAATTATGTATTGATTCTATTACGTCATCTTTTATTGGATCAACAAATATGAGAAATCCTAGGAAAGTCATATTGATCTCGTCATCCTTTGTGATTGAAGATGGTGAGGGACTATTATTATTACAATTGTCTTGTTTATTATAAACAATATTACGATAACACACTCCTAAAAGTCTAAAACCTCTGTTACTAAGCTCTACGTATCGATCTAGAATCTGTTGTTTAACTTTATATAAGTCGACTACTTTGTGTCCATCGTCTGTCTCGGCATATGAACATATTTCAAGTATGTTATTAAGCGCTCCTTTAGATACAATGAATGAATTGCTGGTATGTGTATGTGTATTTATAGCTGTGGTTGTAATTGTTGTTTCAATGTCTAAATATCCGATGAGAATACTTAGTCTCTTTCGAATAAAATCATATGGTATTTCGTCCAATTTACAATAATGTGACGTCTCTCTGTCGATTTGATGATTTAAACAGAAAATCTTAATAGCTTTATCTATGGGATTAGTAAAGCCTGTCTCATAAAACGCATTTAGAAAAGCGTAAAGAAGTACTTTCTTGCTATCATTGCCAAATAAGTCTATTGCGCTTTGAAGCTTTACTTCACCAACTGTTAAAGTACCTGTTTTATCAGAACATAATATATTCATACTTCCAAGATTCTCTATAGATGCTAGTCGCTTTACTATTACTTTATGATTAATCATGCGTTTTGCTCCATGAGCCAAGTTTACGCTTATGATTGCAGGCAGCAACTGCGGAGTTAATCCAATTGCTAATGCTAATGAGAATAAGAATGATTCTAGCACGGGACGACCAAAGTAGACATTAATAGCAAGAATTGAAATGACAAGTATAAGAGTTATTTCCATCAAAAAATAACCAAATCTTCTAACACCTCTTTCAAAATCTGTATCTGGCATCTTACGCCTTAATCTATCTGATATTTTTCCTAGCTCAGTAACCGATCCTGTTTTTAACACCAAAGCTCTTGCGATACCGCTTATAACAAAAGTTCCAGTAAAAAGACAATTTGACCTATCTCGTATTGGCGTTTCCTTTGGCAATATGTTGACTGATTTTTCTACCGGATAACTTTCACCAGTTAATGTAGCTTCGTTGACAAAAAGATCTTTTGAAGTTATGAGCATACAATCTGCAGGGATATTGTCTCCAGACTTTAACGTAATGATATCACCAGGCACTATATCTTCAACTGATATTACACAATCGATTCCGTCACGCAGCACATTCGATCTTAATTGCACAAGTGCCAACAATTTCGTAACCGCATCAGAGGCTCCCTTTTCCTGCCAGAATCCTAATAAGCCACTTACAACTACAATTACTATTATTATTAAGGCATCCTCTATCTGACCTAAGAAATATGATAACATAGATGTAAAAATAAATATGATTATTATTGGACTCTTGAATTGGGATGCTAATAGTGATATTAAATTCGTTTTCGTTTTGGACCCGAGCAAATTTTTTCCATATTTTGATAACCTTTCGCTTGCTTCTTTCGAAGTTAATCCGTTTTCTTGGTATTTTTGAGGATCTAGATCTATGCCATATTTCTCTATGTATTCGCCTATGGGTTTGCTCCAATATGGATCATCTATTTCTAGCAAGGTTTCAGTCAAATTTTATCGAGATCTCCTCGCATTAATCATTTTAACATGTAATAATAATTTATATACAATCATTATAACTGATGAGATTATGAGACTGGATTGTTTGAAGAAAAAGTCTGGACAAAAATTCTTGTAGCAATAGATGGCTCAGAACAATCAATGAAAGCAGCCAATTATGCAATATCACTGGCGGATAAGTACAATTCCAAATTGATAGCTGTGCACGTAATAGATTTATCGCAGCTTAAACTTAGAGGTGAAACATCAGGCTTAATTGCAGGGCTAATAAACCCATTAGCAGAATTAGAAGGAGCGAGGAAAGAATCTCTGCATTGGATAAATAGTGTCGGCAAACTAGCTGAGCTACAACATATTCAGTTCGAATCGGAAATTATAGAAGATGTTGTACCAAAAATAGGAGGAGTAATAGTAAATTATGCCGAAAAGGAAATGGTAGATCTAATTGTAATTGGTACTAGAGGTCAATCGGGATTTAAAAAACTTCTAATTGGAAATGTTGCATCTGATGTATTACATTATGCACATTGTCCTGTGATGATAGTAAAATAAATCTCATTTCAGATAGAAACCTACCTATCAACATTTCATTCTTGTGTCGCATTGAATACGGCTATTATTTAGATGATCTACACAATTTACGAATATTCATTACGAGTTGTCGAATCTATACTCAAAACTAATTTTTGAACGAATAGATGATCCTCTTGTTTTAGGACTTATCAGAAGAGGATGGATAAAATAATTTATAGATTGCATTCAATAGGAAACCGATGAATCAGATAGATCTATCCAGAAGCACTGTATACAATAATACGAATACAATAAAGGCATCAAGATAAAATATGTGAATGATTACAATTTTGTTTGGATGATTAAATGATCAATGTTTAATAAAATCATAGTACCCGTGGATGGTTCCAAACCTGCAGAAAAAGCATTAGAACATGCCATAAATCTTGCAAAATCAATTTCAGTTAACGATAGTCTTAATAAGATCGAAATTATAATGCTGTTTGTTATTCCCGAACTCCCTGCAAAACTTGGTATTGAGCCTCACAGGAGATCTATGAAGACGGGAGAAGTAATTTCATTTTCAGAATATGTTAATGAGATGTACGAATTGAAGAGATCAAATGCTATCAAACTCCTATACGCAAGAAAGAAGAGATATGAATCATATAGAATTAAAGATAATGATTTTATACTAAGGGACGTTCTTCTTAGCCAGGACAAATCCATATCAGATACAATACTCGAGTTTGCGAAAAAGGAGAAAGCAGATTTGATAGTTATAGGCAATATTGGGTTGAGTGGGATATCAAAGCTCAAAACATTAGGAAGTGTATCTAGATCTATTGCAGAGAAGTCTAGTTGCCCAGTTTTGATTGTACATCAATAGTATGTAGATTATATGGTAACAATTAGAAACAGATGAAATATGAAATCCCAATAATTCCAATATAAGTGTTGCAATTATTTTTCTTGTGCAATAAAATGAAGTGAGAATGATTTATGTATAAATTGTTTATTTATTTTTCTGATGTTACTATTATCTCACCTTTAAGTGATGGGTCTTTTATAGAATAAAATGGATATTTTCCAGGATTAAGATTTGATGCTACAAATTCGGCATATCCCTTTGCGTTGATAATTCCAGTATCAAACAATTTTCCAGAAAGTGGATCACTTGAAGATATGCCATTTGTGATGCTATGAGGCGATGTATCATTATTTCCAATAAATACCTCTTCTCCTGGTTTTATCGTTAGAGTTTGTGGTTTAAAACTGAGATTTCCTTTGTCATTTTTGGTTATGATTATAACACCAGCTAAAGACGAGCTGTTCGGAGTTGCTGTTGTATTAGGGGCTGTGGTTGTTGCTGAATATGCAAGTGGTAAGATCTCATTTTGATTTGCGATGATAAGTATAAACAGTATCCCGATCATACAAGGTAAAGAGATAAACCGTTTCCAATTGTAAGTTAGTCTGTCCATTACTCTGATCTTTAATAGCATTCTAATTTATTTGTAACTAGAAAAATCTGATTCTTTGTTTCTCTTTTGATTTTTGTCTACTGCTTGTGATCTTCTTTCCTCATATTCATATATTGGTACAGCTGACTGTGATTTCCTCTTTATTATTGATACAAGTATGTATGATGATAGTACAACAATTGCTGCTTGCATAACCTTCGTGAGTATATCTGTAATACCCACATCATCTTGTATTCCTATTGTAGGAATATTTATCGTTCTAGTCATTATGTAAAATAGAATAAGCGCCGATGAACCTATTATGATCATGATATATGGTATTTTATTGCGGTATCTATTCTCTAATGTGTAAATCCCGACTGCAGTGTACCCTAAGCCTATTATAATAAAGAATATCATCTCGTTTGTTGTTGCCAGTATGTCTTGAGCATCCTTGCTATCAGCAGGCTGATGCTCTGACTGCGAAATATCGGCGTAATCCTGAGATGCAACATAAAAGTATATAGCACCTGTCAAGAGCATTAGGGCGACAGTAATATATACAATCTTTACGGTAGGCTGTGCGGTTACTGTTGTAGTTCCTTTCATATGGCAATAACTTTTCTAGATATTATAAAAGTATTGAAAGAACTTTGGTTGAGTACCAGAGAACAAAGTTCTTCTATCACTTAAATACAAGAAAAAAGAAGATTTTACTATATTGATTTTCTATGCCAGAATCTACTTCTAGTAATAATGACAAACGAATTCAAATTGATAGTGATGACACAAATTTACAAACACAGGAAGTAGATGATGATCCACAGTTATTAAATTCTCCAATCTTAGCCACTAAATATGCTCACAAGTCTTCCAAATTAGTGTATTCAATTGAAAAGAATTTCTACTTGATCATCTGTATAATTTCTTCATTATTTGTCTTATCATTATTAGACATTCTAGAAGTTCAGAACATATTTCCAGTGTCAATTGACTTTGTAATTACAATCTTCTCTATTATTTCTATTGTTATTTTAGCATATACAATTCCTAATATATTAAAATCCAAACGAATACTTAGAGCCTGGGCGGATATGTTTGAGAGGAACAGTATAAGAGCTGGACTAAATATATCTATGAGTAATAAAAGTAAAGAAGAAGTTATTCACGCCATAGCTGAGACAATAGAAGAAGTAGGCGAGCCGTTACGAAAATATATTTCATTTAAGGACAATTTTAATGAATTTCTCGATGTATCTTATCCATCGGGTAATAAAGCTGACGCTGACAAAATTTTATTTGATGCCCTAATTGATTCTGATCAAATAGTTATGGTAAAAAATAATGATAATGAAGATATCAGTGCTAGACTTAAAGAAACCCTTAATGATTATGGAGCAATAGTAATTAAAATTATTGATGGTAACATAACAACAGATATAGTCAATTCATTTTCTAATGATATCAAATTATACAAATTATCTTCAAAAAATAAAATTCATTTAGCAATAATAATAGGTGAGGATGTTTCAGAAGATTCATATGCATTAGCTATAAAATTAGAACGAACTGGAATTAAATATTTTGTACTTGTTGAGAAGCCATCTATATTGAATACGAAGTAGCCTCATAGTAT
>DATBGR010000036.1:0-2865 GCA_036557905.1 Nitrososphaeraceae archaeon
GAATCTTATCCAGTACCAAGCCAGCTTGCTACAAAGACGGATCTTTCTACGCAAGAGGTTAAAGCTATAACTGAGGCAGTTAATCCACTTATTGCAGATGCTTTTGCTCTTTACGTCAAGACAAAAAACTTTCACTGGCACCTCTATGGTTCTCATTTTAGGGACTATCATGTGCTCTTCGATGAGCATGCAGAAGCAATATTCGAGTCAATCGACATAATGGCAGAACGTGTGCGAAGAGTGGGCGGTATGACAATACGGAGTATAAGTCATATAGGCCAGCTCCAAACCATCGAAGATGACAATAATACTGTGGTCCCAGCCGGAGATATGATTCGGATCTTGATGGAAGACAATGGCCATATAGCTAAGATGATACGTGATGCAATCGCAGTATGCGATAAAAACCGGGACTCTCCAACAAGCAACCTACTTCAAGACATTCTGGACAAGACAGAACGTCGCAAGTGGTTCCTATACGAGATAATGCAGGGATCAAAGAATACAGAATAATTCAATTGATGGATGGCAACTATTATTCTGACAGCTACTAACCTTTTTCTTTAACATAATGTCCACGTGGGATCACTAAGGGATTATTACAAGGCATTTGATTGAGACTAATAATAATTCTTCAACCGGTATGCGTGCACAGATTATCCACTTAAACAGATATTGTGATTGGAATCAAATTTTCTATTAATAAAAGATGGTATACGAGATGCTGTTACTGCACTTGATTTAGGATGGGACCAGTCCACAATCAGTAAAGATATTAAAGTGTTAATGCAACTATCGCAGCGATCGTATTTGGCTTAGCAAAGTCAGACTTAGCTTATTACAAACAATGTATTGATGGAATAGAAGTCAGAAAGAAGAGTTTGAAGACATTCAAAGTATATAGAGATTTAACATCAGAATATGCAGATGGTTTCATATTTTTCGTATTGGTCTAGTACAATAACTGAGAATCAGGAAAAACGATAGTAAAGGTAACTTCATAAGAATATGCTACATAATTATAAGTAGTTGACGAATACAAGGCGTTTAGGCAGATATCCTAATCTATCTAACGACAATAACGATAATGACAACTCTTCTAGTCATGTATCACATTTTAATGAGCTAGCGTGGTTTTATGAGGATAACAACAGTAAGGAATTGCCTAGTTGGAATAGGAATTTATTTGGACATAGGCGAACTTCGTTACGAAAAGTACTTGCAAATGCTAAGAAAAGAATTGAGAGATCAACCAACTTCATAAATAAAATTAAATCAAGACAACTTGCTTGTGCCATTAGGGCTAAATCAATACCCAAAAACGCAACAATAAGAAAAGAGTACATCAAGTGTGGAAAGCTGACGTGTGTACAACAGCATGGACCTTACTACTATGCTTACTGGAAAGACCCTGACAGCAAAAAGTTAAAGAAGAAGTACATAGGTCATCAATATTCCAAAGAATAAAAAATTGGGTTAATGGTCACAGTAGTGACAAATATATGTTGGGAACAGACATCGCCTGTATCACCTGATCACATTAAATGCTCATTTTGAGCATAAATTCGGATGATTTCTTCAGGCGATATATGATTTAGATTGAGATATGGTCGCCTGGATCATCTTTAGTGATTTGAGATTGATATTAGGGCGGGCGGTAAGGTTGTTCAGGCGATATATTCACTCTTTTCACAAACTACTACTCCGACTACTAGATTAAATTGTTATTTACTGAACTTTGAGATAGACGTAATAATGAAACTGGACCAAAGCAAGTATCATTACAACAAGTATCATTACACGGGTAAAGACCTGCTTATAATGAAAAGCTCCATATACCAACAGATAAGGACTTGAAATAGGACTGCGGGAATAATAACTAGGTTTTGTAGAGTTGTATATATACTTCAGAACACGATTACCATATAGTAAAAGCCATGCAACCAGATATAGTGTACATATCTGGTTACATAAGATCTGATGACATTTTTGCAGGATCTTATGTAACTATGATTGGCTCTGCAACTTCTTAAGCAAGTCCTCATCACTGTTCATAATGTCAGGAGCAAAAGGAACAGGAGAATTATTCTTACTTTTATCATTGCTATCTATCTTCTCTAGTAGAGTGGCACAGAAGTTACCTTCTTCTATATCAAACCTCATCGCTTCAATCAATGCTTCTTGCATATAATCTGAAATAGACTCCTCGTATGTATGACAAATAGTTTTCAAGACCTCGTATTGATTCTTTGTAAGATTTACTCTTTCATTGATTGTGACACGATCGACACTAGCAGAATCATCAGTTCTTTCGTTATTATATTTCTGATTGACCTTTGATTGATGCACCCCTAGATTATTCATTCTTTTATTGTCTGCATTATATTAACCACTGTTCAGCTATATTTCTTTTGAAGTATAACTAACACGTGCTGTCTCCGATTAGTGGCACCTACATATATGGATAAAGGAGCTTAGTTAATTATACTATTTTCGTATGGCTAATTTTAGATAATGTGTTATTAGCAAATCAAATCCTACTTCACACTACTCCAAGCAGATATACTTTATAAGTAATATCTACTGACAATCATCACAAGAAATTGAATAAATACCTTATATCTTCTATTTTTCTAATTATTTCATTCGTCTTGCTTTCTGTAATAGTTTCACCAAGACTAGCTTCATATAGTAACATATCTGCATCTTTAAAAGGAGATACATGGGCATTTCTCCAAATCAATAACCATCATTCAGCTAGTTTCAATAAACTAATGATCTGGCTAACTGAATATGGAAGAGAGGTATTCTGGATTGTTGTAATTTTATTATTGTTTATATTTGGCGGCTGGTCTGGCAGAAAAA
>DATBGR010000037.1:0-10183 GCA_036557905.1 Nitrososphaeraceae archaeon
TACAAAGTTCTTGCATGAAACTATCTATGATGATGCGCTTGTCATCATTTGGAGCGTCCATGTTAACATCCATGATGATATGCAAGTATAATAAAAATCATGTTTTTAAGTATTGTCAGCTATCACTAATGGAGTCAAAGATACCCCATTAGTATAGCTCATCTATCTATCCTCGGCAGCAATAAGATTCCCATCTCCTAACTTTGCTTTCCTTTGTAAAGGTGGTTTATTAGCATTATTTTTTAATTTTTCTGCTATCAATATAGCCTTCGGCTTTTCATTTTCCTCCGACACCGATTTATTAATTTCTTTTCTTCCACGTTCTACAGTTGACTGTTCAACCATTTCGACTTTGACACTGTCTATAGTTATTAGATAGTCGCGACCACAATGTCGTGCTGTATATCTAGGCGAATGGATATCGTTAAACCCGGCATTCCATTCTAACTGAGCTCCACATTTGTTACATTGAGAATCTGTTAGGGCATAATGTAGTGATGTAGGTATATTATTCACTTGTTCTTGTACTTTCGGCATTTTCTAGCTAATATAATATACCACAACATCATTTATCTACAGTGTAGATCTACTCATCACTCTTCTATTTCCATCTTAATCTCTTATGATAATTTTAATACCCCATTTAATTTTCTATGAGGTGTTATCTCAAATTTTTTCAAGCAGATATAGTATTAGGCCAAGCTAATTAAAAACTTGCAGTACCAGAAACTCCAGTATTATGTAAAGATTTGTCTTGTACACTAAATTTAGTATCTGAGCCATTTTTGCATAATGACTTATGCTTAATTAATAAGATAGATAGTTCCATCGTTTATATTGGGTGCTGAACCTGCTAGGGAGGCATTTACGAGCGGGGCAAAAGATTTGAACAGTAAATGGTGTCGCTCGCAAATATATGATATATTTGATTGCACATCAGTTCAGCACTCAAACATGGTATGTTCAATATCATATTTAGAAACTACAGCTTGCAGCCAGTTGCATTCTTAATTATAAATGATGCATATATTCTTGTTAACAATTATCTCACTGCCTCCGTCAGTCAGGGGGTCCAGGGTCTATCTAATCTGTACTCTTGCAAACATCTCCTAAAATTCAATTCAACTCAATTCTGGACCTGCCTGTCTGAGACGATCATTATAGAGGATATAGACTTTTAATCGCCTTCTGGCATGTCTTTCTATCTAGTTAGCTTAGTTGTATTTAGATGCTTAGTAAGATGGTACTATATAGATCGCCAGATTTTCTAGACTTAGAATAGTAGTTCAGACAAAAATAAAATTGGTAGATTTGAAGTTATACACCTGCGTCGTGGATTAGTGTGTTTGCCTCGTCTAGCGTGAATACCTTCTTATCCACCAATGCACCAATGAGCAATTGCATTGCCTTTTTCATATCTGCGTCTTCTTTAAAGGAAAACATTACTAGCTTCCATTTTTATCTCTATTTATAGTTAAGTTGTCGAATGACTGTGTCTGTATGGGTTATCGCAGGAATTTTCCATCATATGTCGCGAGCACGACCGCTTGATTTCCTCCATGCTGCATAGATAGGTTAACGGTTAACCTGACTTTAAGCCTGTTGTTGCTGCAAGGAGAGGAGTACTTCAGTCGACATAATAGACTAGATAGTCTAACCTAATCAAATGAAAAAATTCAGAAATTATTCTACAACTGATATCCATGTTGTTCTTGGTATGTAATGAATCAATAGGCGCAACTGCCGTCACTAGGATAGCGTTGACATGGTCAACATTATACTAGATTAGCGTTATCCCAGACGGTATGTATGGTTTTTACCGAAATCGTCCATATAACACTCAAGATGGCATACAGCAAGAAGAATGGCCGTTTGTAGAAACCGGTCATTTCCTCAGATTTGTCCGAGTTCTATAACGATCCTTTATCTTATTATCGTTAGGTATGGTCTGTAGCAGGAAAACTAATCACTATTGCTTGATTAGTAAGTGGAATCTGACGCTATAATGGAGCATATAATACCAACAAGACAGCATGTTCTAGACAAGCAAGACTACGAGATAATTCACCTTATGACACAAGTTGCAGATAATAAGACCATTGCCGAAAAACTGAGAATCCCATCAAGTACAATACAACGAAGATCCAGGATTCTACAAAGAGGAGACGTTAGATTTTTATTTTGGATTTTATTTCTTCTACTGATTTCCAAGCAGTATAGGCTTTGCTATCTGATATTCATTATCGATTAAAAGATTTGAATGGCTTTCTATTCAGGTTAGACTTGACATTTCCTCATTATAGATATTTTTGACAATATTTTAGAGATAAAAGCAAAAAGTTGTTTGCCAGACTTGCTATGGTTGAATCAACCAGCCGGCAAACAACCTCTATGTTAGTCTTTGAATGCTTAGGTTGGACAACATGATATTTAGAGGCAGCTGTAGTTATGTACTCTCTCCATAGGTAGATAAAAAACATAGTCAGTTGTCCAGTACTTATATGTGGTAAAACGGTTTGTAAGTACACTATAAAACCTATTTGTTTGGTCAAGAAAGTAAAAATACTAGTTCGGCCTGTGAAATGTGCCTATAAAGTGGTGACCAGATAAAAGGCAACTGGCACGGCTTTCGGCTGAGGCTGTGTTTGCTGGATCTGATTTATGTGTATTCATGTGTGATACCAGCAACCTAGTTCATTTGCACTAGCCCAACCTTGCCATACCGACCGGTTGCCAGTTGCCTATCTGTTATCGCGGCTAACATATTACAAATATCTTACTGCCTCGTTGTTGCAGAATCTTGTTTGAGAATTATTTCAGAGAATGTTTTTCTGTCTCTTACTATTATGTAATAGAATTAGCTCTTGTGCGTGGTCTCCAGTAAAAGGATCACACAATGATGAGGCATTTTCAGTCGTTACAGGTGCAATAATCTGGGTTCATGGTGCTTTTGTTCTGAGGGCAAGATAAAAGACTGCCGCCAGTGTCCGATATGGCAAACAGTCTTATCATATGAAGATCTAGAGTTCTTATCTATTAAGGTCAAATACAGTTTCTGGTGCATTTGATCTATGTAATATCGTATTTATCGATCGTAGTTGCTTGCTATTCTAGTAATCCCGTTAAGGTTGCTGCCAGACTGGCATACAAGTAGCTGACCCAACCACCAGTCCAACCAACCCCCTTTTTTTCACGGCGTTAAACTGATCGTCTTCAGCTCTATAATACCGAATATCATTGTAATCATTGTAATCTTCCTCATTTTCGAATTCGTCACTGCTACAAAGGACGTAGTAAGGGATGTCTTCAAAGAAACCGCAAAGCATGGACCATAACATTTGCACTTGGTGTTAATAGGCAAACTGTGAGCAGGTGCGTGCGCCTCATGATAGACATGCGAGTGAATTTTAGGAAATACACTTCATCATCATTTCCATACATCTGCTGCCGTCTTTTTCATTTTGTAGAAATTGATTCTTTCTAATTTTAGAAAACAGGGACTAAGATCTCTTCACATATCTACAAGGTCTGATTTATTTTCTTTTTCAGTATCCGACGTGTAGTTATCCACAGGAAAGTACAGAACCTGAGACTTTGGCTAGAGCAATAAGGATGTTATACGTCGAGTTTCTTTTCTTTCATCACTTGGACGCATATTCATAATCCTGATTCGGTCGCAGAACTAAAGACTGTCTTATTTTCTGAGATATCAGAGAGTAGATAGTATTTGATAGTCGAATTATGGTCTTTAATTTTATGCTTTTCTTTCGATTGGTTTAGCAGTTGCGAAATGCTAGGCTGGAGCCTTACAGTCGGTAATGTTACTGTTGAACTATCTAATTTTCGTGGTCTAACCAATCCAGTTAATATAGTTAATACATGCGATAACCAGCTTATCAACCTGCCGCTACTGCTATACATCCAAAAATGAAGTAAGAAAAAAGTGGCGAAAATGAGAGGCATAAAAACAGGAGAATATCAGACGATTAAAACTATTAACTTATTTAAATTATAAAGACTAGCCGATATCGGCTTTCAAAGTCAGTTATCTTTGGGTTGGAAATCTGCCAATATTTCACTCATATCATAGATTTCAGCCCAAGTTGTTTTATACTGTTATTACATATACTGCTCATGGTATAGCTGACCTTCAGGTCCATAGATTGCGGACAAGACAAAAGATATAGTTGTTGGTGGGCTGCAGTTAGTCATACCTTATGTCTACCAGCAACTATTTTGATTTCTGATGACTTGTACTCAATGTTACGTCGATACATTCCCATTCTAGTCTGTTCCCTGGGGTTGTTTGTTTCGACTTGCCTACTAGATGCTGTTGCAATATTTTGCTATCGTTATTAAGATTGTTGCATAATAGAATAATGAATTTCTCAAGGAATTCCATCTTTGCCTCGGTCGCTGTGTAAGCAGGTTAGTCACATGGCCTATCCGCATAGCAACCTTGTATGTATGCATATAAAATAAATAATCTCTTTTTAAGGATGTTATCCGTAATATAATAAATCAACCAACAGAATTCAATCAAAAACAGGTCGAATACTCAATATGACTTATGGTAGATTTCGCGGGTGTAGCCATATCATAAAGGAGAATCCTACTATTGGCCATTTCTATCATTTTATCACTATAACTTTCTATCACTATAACTTCTAGTCGGATTAGAATGAGCCATCTGTAGTTTTACTAACTAGCTGACATTTTAGCCTAAATGGAACAGCATAACGTAACTGCCTTTATTATGAATCCTGAATATTGTAGCTGCGACGAAATCGAGCAGGCTGCCGATTATCAAGATGTCGCTTACATTAAACTTTAGGACGATAGGCTTGCCTCATTAATAATATATCTATTCGCTACCAACGTCTAGTATGTCTCCTAAAGGACCGTATGCTTGCTGGAATCCGCAGCCTTCTTTGCCTGTTTTGCTATTGCGTCTAGTTGGCTATTCCGTACTTTCACATTACTAGTATCTTCACTGGTAGCTTCCTTTGATTTTTCCTGATTAGACATTGACAAATAATGGACTAAATGGAATAATAGGATTGGTATTTTTCTATCACAAACATGATTGGCTAGAATAGAAGCATTGACAAAAGGTAATTTGGATAATATTTTTATTATAAGTGCAATGAATGAAAGTAGAATTAAAGTAAAAATATCTTAAGTTTATAACACGTACTATAGTGTCACTTTTCTCTAATGCCAGCTATAAAAGAAATAATCTTTGGCCGTGGTTATGTGTCTATTGACATTAATCCATATGGTTAGAAAGGTTGTTTAGGTGATTTAGGCTATATCTAAATAGTTTACCGATGAATTGCTCATGGTAGTTTTGTATACGTATATCAAGATTAAACACCATGACAATTTGACGCAAATTTTCTCTGCATTATATAAATGAAAAAAAATAATTATGAACTCTTGTTCAGATTCTCCTGGTCTGTTTCTTCATTAATAGTCTCATTTATTTCATTTATTTCATTTTGTATTTCTTCGACTATTTTCAATACTTTCCTCCCTTTTCGCTATGATTCTATAAACTTTTGATCGCTCGAATTTCCTCAAATTGCAGTAAGTTCTGGGAGCATTTATCCCATCAGAAATAATGTGACCTTCTTATTGCCAATTTGTATCATTATCTGCTTTAATCTTCTTTATTTTTTAGATCGCGACGTAATTTGATAGATTCCCTTACACTGTCTATTTGTATATCATCGCTTCTTGTTATCAATTTTGACAGTGTTGGATGGGCGTCTTTTCCTAAGGTTATTGCTTCTTTTCCCTTTCTTAGAAACGATAATGTCAAGCCATTATCTGTAAGTTTATGAGAAAATTCCTTTGCTGTCTTTAATTTATCAAATAATCCTATCCTGTCTTCTGTCTCTGATTCTGCTAACTGGAGAACATCCGGATGAATAAAATCTATATTAATCCTTTCTTGAACTTTATCAACCTCAAACCTAAGAGCGGCTTTTCCCTCCATGTCAACATCAATTGCACCGGCAATAATGGTCTTAAGCGATTTAGCGAGCAAATCCAGTACTATCTGCTCCATTTTGTCGTCGCTATCATTATTACTATCAATCATGACCAATCATATCTGTATCTCTAAATCCATATGTATACGCAGATCTTTATTTGACCTTCATCATTCTGTCTTTTTAGTTGTGACAAATTCCATAAATTCCGTACCAATTAGATCAAACTTGGTCATGAACAAGGTCTGGCTTTTTTATTCTTTGTTAGATACAGTAGTTGTCCACATAATTTTACCATTTATTACCCACTTTGCACTGCCGATATCTGAGCCATCTGGGCCCTTAGCATGAGGAACATCAACCTCAAGGTCATCAAAGGTAATTGTAGTAGACATATTGGCTCCAGTGCCTACCAATTTTTCTACGATTTCAGCTGATATTTGAGCCAATTGGCTTGGAACATTCTTAGGATTCAAATTGGCGGCTTGATTGTTAGTATTGTTACTATTACTCATTCTACGGTTTAATATGTGCGTGATAATATATTATTCTTATATCTAAATTCAACTGAATCTTCTTGCTCGGTAATAACTTATAATGCCAACTCATAATTTTGATCTAAAGTTGATTATAATCATACTCTTTACTCTCGAGCTAAAACTCTTGATATGACCTGACCGAAATCTAAAATCGTTTCCAAGAGAATAAGTGACAAACCAACCACAACGAAAGAAGTAGCGAAAATAGGCCCATTAGCTCTACATGATCAACAAGCTATAAAACAATTACGATTAGTTATTAAGCGCTGCGCTAGTGGATTTGGCCTATCAAACCTCTCATATCGCTTTCCGTAACTGGCTGTAATTCACTCACTGATAATGCGTCATAGGATTCATAACTTGTCAATTGCAATATTGTCAAGTTGTTGCTGGCTTAATGTTGGTGATAGTGACGTCTCTTCTTTTATCACCTCTGCTAAAAATAAGTACTAAAGACAGATTTTGAATCTTTCACTGTGAAAGATCTGGGCATAAAATTTTTTCTAGACTTTGGGTATAGATCATTTTTATACCATAAATATCAATTGCTGTACAAGAACATTATTATGTACTCTAATTATAGTACCACACTCAAACTTGTAATAATTGCTCTAGTACTAATCTCTTCAATATCTTTATCACTAAATTCATCCTCTACCCCCCAAATTATTAATAAACTTGCCTTTGCCCAGCAAAACACAGTACTACCCAACTATAAAGGAAATTATCGACCTATCGAGCCATCCAACGTGGCCAATAATAATGCGAATCCGGCTTTTAGCGAGATTCAACCCAACTCACTCTTACACTATCAACCTATAACTCCTACCAGCCATTATTATACAGGCAATCCTAATGGAGCAAGTGTACAAAGTTTTCCGATATTGACAGCAAATATGATTAACTCAACTAATCTTTCGGGAATCGTTCAACCTGTTTCTCTAGTAAAATATCAGCCTATAACTCCTGCAGGTTTACAATATCCCATCACAAGTACGAATTCTGCAGGACTTGAGCATGTAAGCATAAATGATGATAATGAAGGAAGTCATCACAGCAGCAACGACAATAGCCATGATGGAGGAAGTCATCACAGCAGCAACGACAATAGCCATGATGGAGGAAGCCATTTCAGTAGTACGCACCATAAGTCTTCATCTAATCACGATGATAGTGATCATGGTAAAGGAACTAGGAGTCATCATAGTAGCCATCATTCTGGTAGCAATCATCATGGAGCTTCTGCATCTGCATCTGCATCTGCAGGCAGTGGTGGAGCTTCTGCCTCGGCATCTGCAGGCTAATTATATCTGATGCATACTAGACTAGCTGAAAGCATTGTTAGGTAAAACTATCTAGACTGATGATGAACCCAATACCTTGTCAACTCCCACTTAGTGACATCTATAAACAGTATCAGTTAATGTTTATAAACTGAAGTATTTAGTTTCATCTAGCAATGTTTAGTATATCCGACAATATCTGATAAGTCTGGTCTGGTTATCTCAGGAACCGCGCTTCTAGTAACGATAGTCAGCATGCCAGATTATAAATATTCTTGAAAAAGAAACATACTAAGTTTAGATGAGTACGCTTTATTGTAACTAAAACCGTGAGTATGTGCCATGTCCTGCCTGCCTGCCATTAGAGTATGCTAAGTTAATACGTGATTGCTCATGATTGCGTGTTCCCATTTGCGCGCTTGCACCATTCAACAATCGTCGCTATTGGTATTCAATTGCTAACACGCCTGCAGTTCCGCAGTCAGCATCTAAAGTATTCCATCATACTCACCAGTCCTATATTAATTATTTAGGACTGTTTCATTGATAAATATTAAGCTCGAACTGTTGATTATATAATACCTGACGTCGATAAAAATTGGCATTCAGTCATCTTTTTGTACTGGGGGGAAAGGAAAGGCAACATAGCTATCAAATGCATTATCTAGTTCTTCAAAGCTTTTCTGCAACCATATTTCCTCGAGTCTGGTTAAGAGATCCGACTCTATCCTTGGATTTTTCGGATCTTCATCTGTAGAATGATCAGAATCCTTTGGAATTTGTTTACATTGAATTACCCATGCAAGGCCTACATATCGGTCTATTTGAAGCCATCTATCCTGCGAACCTAAATTCATTAACTCTGCTGCACGTATAAATGCATGCCATCTGTGATAGCCAATGGGGGGTTGGGGCCACCCGGTGTCCATCTTATGTATCCTGTCTCCATGGAACCGTTTGTGTTCCCTGTTGTTATCATATAGAATTCCCTGTCCAAAATCCTCAAAGGCCTTCAGCTCAATATTTAAATCACCGTGAAAACGATTTTCTAGTACAGATAATTGTTGATCTGCTAAATATTTAATCTCGTTACTTAATGATGATAACTCATCTATATACTTCTTAGGATATGTTCCGGAAAGCCTATGCCGTCTCCATCGATTTATTAGATCTTCTTCTCCAAAGACTTTATTCCATGCCTTCCTAGCTTCACTATCCGGCTTATTATAGAGGGGATTGAAAATATTGTCAAACTCATACCAGAAATTAATAGCTATGTCGGTAGAATAATCCAATTCTGAAAAACCTAATTCTTAGAGACGTATGTATTGTATATAAGAATTAAGATATCTGTAAATACTTTTGCAGAGAATGGATATTACAACCAAACTGAAATGATAACACTGGGTTTATTTTTTGTTCTCTCACTCTCATGGGACTGTATCCCATTAATTCTGATTTCAGATAGGTCAGATGAGTCAGATAGCAGAGGATTTTTGTTCTTCAGTCATAAATGCGGGCAAAGTATTCATGTTAACCGATGTCATGTCAGATATGTCAGATGCGTCAGATTGTTACCGTATACTAACAATTCTATGTGAATTTGAGATTA
The DNA here is from genome assembly GCA_036557905.1 of Nitrososphaeraceae archaeon. Taxonomy (GTDB): domain Archaea; phylum Thermoproteota; class Nitrososphaeria; order Nitrososphaerales; family Nitrososphaeraceae; genus JARBAU01. The sequence goes on from DATBGR010000037.1 coordinate 9,431, forward strand.
TTTGCTGATCTGCTGTCATATAGGTCAGATAGTCGGAAGGCAGCAACAATTCTATGGTATTCGAAATCAGCTGCTATGGAAGTGTCATATAGGTCATATATGTCAGTTAGATCTAATTTCTTGTTCTACAACTTAAGTAATAGCATTATCTAGGTCCTTTTGATGAACCATGTGTAGCTTGACCACTTTTGTAGCTATGGCTGTGTCGACTCTTCAATTGGTGATATCTATAGATAGTATCAGCCAGTAGATGCGAACTAACATACTAATTCCGTTGATAGGCAACAAGTTAACTCATCGGACATTATCGGACTTTTTAACCGGACATAAAGTTATAATACGATATGAGAAATGGCAGGTTATAAATATTATCACCTAATGTAGACTGATATCATGGGATGGTAATTTAATAATGTATACTGTATATCATGAGGCGCACGGTGACTAAAGATGCCTAGACAACATGTTAATCGTGAAGAACTCGGCAAACTCATATCCCAAACAAGTGGCGCCATAACAATGATTGATGACTCATATTATAGAGTAAGATCGGCGTCTGGTAACAACACTTATACCGTCATTGTAACCAAATCCGGATGGACTTGTTCAATTCCAGATTATGCTTCTCGCAATGCCAAGTGCAAACACGTATACGCGGTTGAATTCTATTGTAGTCTAAAGTAATAAGTAGGACTTGGTTCGCGCGAACTCTACTAGCTACTATATCGATCCAGTAAATATCAGGAAGTGAAT
>DATBGR010000038.1:0-8222 GCA_036557905.1 Nitrososphaeraceae archaeon
TCTCATTCTGGTTTGCCTCTTTCTGCATCTCATCAATAACTTTGGAATCAAGTCTAAATGAAACACTTCTAGTGGGCTTTTTGGATTGATCAGAATTTATATTGATTGAGGATCTATCGAAAATATCACTCATTTGGATAACGATAGATACGAATACTAGTTTTTAACATTTTTCAGAATATTTATCAATTTATTTTATGAATTGAACTAGCTCATACTTTCGAATTTTTGATTTCAAAGTCGACTTTTGACTCATTTACACCAGACTTCTTTAAATCAACTCTAGGCAAAGGAATAGGATTTTAGACATAATAGTGCTAAAAGAAAAAAATAATTATTTTATTCATTTTATTTTATGTGCGGCCGCACAAAGCTGATATGATATGTCAGCAGAAGAGATTAATCAAACCGAAAATAAAAGTCTACACGAAGAATTTGAAAATGCACTTATGAATTTGCAGAAAAGAGGTAAGCAATTAAGAGAGGCAATACTTGAAGCAATTCAATTAGGAAAGAATGCAGGAATGCCCGATCTGGTAATCGGTGAAAAAATTAGACATGCATTAAGCAGTTCAATGAGTGATCGTAGCATTCGTATGTATTTGCCTGATGAATTAAAAAATCAATCTAAACATGCGGCAGGCTTTTCCAGAAATGTCAATAAGAATGTTGTAGAAGAAGATGATTCTAACCAGAATTTTGATGACAAATCAGAATCGAATGATGATGAGGATAAGAATCACGTAGAAGAAAGTTCTACGTATATGTCCGACTTTGGTCCAGGACCATCTACACAAAAAGAGAGTATAGTACCAACCGAGAAGCCTACAATAGTACCAGAAATTAGTACTCCGGTTGAAGTATCGGACAGGGATCCGGAAATAGATAGAGATACAGAACTAGAAGATCTAAGAAGAGAAAATAAAGAAATCAGGCAGCAAATAAAGGTACTCGAATCTAAACTAACAGGTACAATAAAGATAAGACTAGATCTCGGGCTATTACCAAATTCCGAAAAAAGCATGTTTCAGATGAATGCAAGAGGTTCTGATGTATTTGACTTTGATCTAAATATGATGACAAAACATATTACAAAAATATATTAGACTAGAGTCAGAGCTGCCAAAATGTGTATCTTGTGTGTTTGATGTCACAATCGGTTTGCATCTGGAAAAAACTGATTCATCATGCTTTAGATGTTTTATTCTTGATGAATTCAAAGTATTCACTTAATATGTATTCATCATTATCATACAACAGATTTCTGCCCTTTCCTATAATACTACTAGCAATCTTCGAGATTACTACCATAATATAGGTTGTACTGATTAACTGGTAAGAATTCAACACTGTATACTTTTGTTGTTTATCCTGTTGTGTAAAGAAAAATTATCTTAGCTGACCAAACTTTAGGGAAGGCAATTGGATATAGAATATCATTACGGTTCTTGGTCAAAGTGATTGTTGTCAGTGTCTGTCTGTCTGCATTGCATTGCAGTGGAACCTTAGATTGCAAATACTGGTCATATATTAGCATAAACTTATTTTAAGCCCTTGAGGTTAGTTAGTTCTTGTTCTGATGGTAACATTGAGGGCAATGATGATTGTGATGAACCAATATCATATCTGCTAAGAATCTCATCTATCAAATTCTTTGCTAAGTTGTTATACATTTTTGCAACATTGTTTACTAGTATTGTTTCAATGTGCTGCGTATGGGAATCATCGATATGAAATGGGTGAGATGGTAGGTTGTATCTCGCTGGCGAAAAACTATCCTGGATTAGCTGGATATATTGTTCTGGATTGTTTCTTATCGAATGAATTACAGCAGAGACTGCGAATTTTAGCAATAATGCTGCATTAGATAATGTTGAATATACTTTGTCTTCAACAACATTTCTAATCTTTACATAGCCTTCATCGTTATTTTCGAAATGACTTGCAAGCACTTCTGCTTGTAATCTCTTCCTTTGTAGATTGGTTAGCTTGTGCTCCTCTTCCTGACATAGTCGACAGTAACTGTCAAATGATTTACCTAAAGAAGTTAGTTGATTGTCATAGTCCTGGATAATTCTAATTAGACTATCTTTCTTTGCTTCAAGAGATTTAACTTCAGATCTAAGACTGTGATATCTGCCTTCGAGACTTGACAAATCGTCATTATCTGCTAATCTGAGAATCCGTATTACATGTTCTGCATTCAAACCAGCCGCTTTACTCAAGTTATATAATTTCACAAATGATCCTAGTTCTCCTTTTGTTTGCAAATATATGGAATTAAGATCATAGAGCTGCTTTAAAGTCCAACTTTCTTTATATAATTGAGTCACCTCATGCTCTCTCATATCCAACGCAATGGCCACGTCAGTTGGGGATTTGCCTTCAGAAAACATTTGATATGCTTAAGAAGATTTGGATAAGGATTGTACTCCATTTGCTTTATCCAGTATGCCTTTAATGTCACGAAGCGAAACTCTAGCTTCTTTGGCTATTTCACGGTAATTACTACCATTAGTGTATAAATCCACAATGAGCTGTTCCTTTTCCATCCTGCTTAGACCAATCAAGGTTATCTCAATTACTATTATGATATATTGATCCCTAAAAGATCCTGTTATCCTACGTTTTCATAGAATTACCATTGATATAATTTAGCTACTTCCATTATCTCAAGTATTCCTTGTTACCGGCAATAGTTTGTTATGAACTCGAATATCACGTCTCATAAATACGTTTATTTCTACAAAAAAGATCATTATAAAATAATTATCATTAAATTTAAGATTCAAAAGATTATATCCTGTATGTCATATAGTGAGATCAACTCCAAGATTACTTAATGCCTTGGTCGGTACCCAATTATGTCTTATCGCACCATCTTTTTGAATATCTCGACATGTATGTAGAAATTCGTGTACAATAATTGATTCATAGTTGTCTACATAGCCATTCCAATTGATTTTTGAACCACTTACAATAAGTGTAGGTAAGTATATCTCTAGACTCGGCTCAGGGTAGGTCGGAAATACTGCAGCAGCGTTTGGATTAGTACTGTTCACTGAGGTTAGTATTTTCACGTGAATTGAAGTCGGACAAGTAAATAAATATGGAAAACTTATCTCATCAATTCCTTGTCCGTATGAAACATTTTCTAGCCCCCCATTTGGCAAGCTTGGATCTAGCATCATAAATGACTGATCCTTAGATCTCCACTGGTCACGAAAATCTGCTGCCACTATATTGCATTCATTTTGCAACATTTGAATAGGTATATCCATGAGACGATTGAGTATTCTTTGAGTTTCAGAATTAACAAAATTTCCCTTCTCTCCATCCTCAATTGTATCTATCATTATTTCAGTCAATTTGTAAATTCACTTGATCTGACCTTAAAGTTTAGTTCTATGCATTTTCAAATATTCATGAATTAATAATATGAAATAATTGTGGTCTGACATGATGAGATGGTATAGAAGTAGCAGCAATAGTATATCCTGAATCATGTGTCTATGTTAGTAATTCTGTAAATAAAGCCGGCTGCATTTGACCAGCCCAAAAAATAGATGATTAGTTAACCTAGGTTCCACTACGCTCGTGACAAGTAACACAACTGTCCCCAGCAAATATTAGATGTGCATTTGTATCCCAAGTCCTAATGTTGCTCCAATAGCCAGAGAAATTGCAAGTCCCATAACGATTTCTTTTGTCTTTAGACGGAATTCTAATAATTCAAGGATTTTTTGTTTTAACATGAAGGTAAGATTTTTACATCTTGCTCCTATGTTAAGGGCTTCTATACACCAATGTATAAAAATAATAAACGCTTCTTACTAGAACGACAATAGATCTTTTCCTATTACAAACCTTATCCGTTCGTTACATTGATAGCATGTATGAAGACAATTTTAAAGTTAGAGATATTAGTTTAGTGTGATGAAGATATCTTATATGATTTCTCGTAGGGGTATAAGCAATGATTACATTCCGTGAGTCAACAAAGACAAAAGTATCGCCGGTGTATTAGGCAGCAATCCCTAATGTGGTCCCCTATTGATTGCTCTCTAACTTCAGTGCTAATGTTAGCAACCGTTACATGTTTTTCGTTTTCGTGAGTTTCTATGCATTTTCTTGTCACTTAATCCAGTCAGATACATAGTCTCCATTTATCTGTTATATGATATGAACACTATGCTAGATCTTGGTATCCTTATTCTATATCATATAATATTCTAATCTGTCATATTCTTTATTCTGTTGATATTCATTCTTTGCATTCCTCATATCCATTAACACATCAATTAGTCTATATGGTTTATTGAGTTCTTGAATGGTTTGTTCCATCCTCATTCGCTCTGAACTATCTCTGTATGGGACCTTGCCAATAAATGGATTGAGATCAGTTTGTTGAAATCCATCATACCCCAGATTCTGACTTTTACTATGTATGTCGTACCTTTTATTATTCATATTTTAGATTCATAATTTTACGAATAAATAAAATAACTAGAAAAAAGATTGATATCCATACTTGGATGGGTAATTAAAGAAATGTGATAAGATTATATCTTGTTATACTAGCTTGAATATAGATCTGCTACTGCAGGCGGATAAATTTAATGCATCCGCAATTAATCAGTCACTAGAATGCTACAAAAAGGTACTTATTTGATACTATTTATCTTACATTGAATTTCAAAGCTGTCGAGTTCGACTTGATGATCACTCGACAAATATTTTTAAATAGCATTACTCAAGTTGGGTACGTCATTTTATTTTATTCTATTTTATTTGATATTTATACAAACCCGTCATGAGATTTAACCAGCTAGGGTATGAATCAAGTCAGAACGATACCCTAAATTCATTAACACAAGAGCATAAATTCTCGACTATAGCAAGTAGCGGATCGCAGACCCAGACGATGTTTCTACCGGCTAGAAGAATACGGGTTGGTTTATTCGATGAGTGACCAAATTAGTATACAACCTAAAATCAAGCCTGAATATGCTCGCGAATGGGGCAGATTACCACCAGGAAAACGTAAGCAGTTAGAAGAATCACTAAAACAAAGTGGACAATTATATCCTATTACTGTAGACCAGTATGGTAATATAGTTGACAGTCATAACAGAAATGAAATACTAACCGAGCTTAGTATAAAACCTTATTTTCAGGTAAAGCAATTTGAGGACGAGCTTTCTGCATTGGATTTTGTCATAAGTACAAATCTGTTTGTTAAAGAATCAAGTCCGTATGTTAAGATAATGAAAGCAGAAAAGCTCAAGCATATTTTTGAGGAAAAGGCCAGGCGTAATGAAAAACTAAAACTTCCGAATAAAGGTCAGAAGGGATTTCAATCTATTAGTGCGCTAAATTTCGCACCAATTGGTAGGGTTAGTAAAGAGATAGGCAAAATCGCAAATTTGTCATACCGCACAGTGGAAAAGGCCGAGAAAATACAAAAGCTAGGCTCTTCAAAACAAATAGAGGATCTAGTTAATGATAAAAAATCAATACACGAGGTGTATTGTGAGATTGACTCTGAACAAGCAAAAAAGAGGTTGTTACTGGAAGCTAGTAGGATTAATTCACAATTGGCATTACCATCGGATCGAGTCACTTTACATTATGGCGATATTCTGGATCCAAATCTACAAGCTAAAATTCCTGATGAAGTTGTAGATCTAGCAATTACTGATCCACCATATCATAAACAGTGTCTACCATTATATGAAGTACTTCCTGCAATTATATACAAGAAGTTAAAGCCTGGTGCAAGTTTCTTTTCTCTATATGGGGATAGAGTTAAGAATAGATACGAAGACTGCCTTAAGGCCCAAGGATTGATACGTATGCCTGTAGAGATCCCGATAGAATTGGAGAGCGGTTTCGATCATGATATTGATTTGGGCATCACAAGGAAGAAAAAGGATTTTCTATGGTACTACAAACCAGATAAAGAAGGCAAGAGGTTTAAGACAGGAGACCTCTTACAAAATCTGATAAAATCTAAAAGACCGGAGAAAAAAATTGACAAGTGGGAACAAAGCACTATAGAAGCTGCTGAAATCATATCTAGAACAACATTGCCAAAGGTAGGCGCAGTGGTATTTGATCCGCTCATGGGTACCGGAGCCTATTTAGCTGCTGCTCTCAAGCTAGGACGGAGGGTAATAGGTGTTGATATTAATGAGGAGAAATATAATATTGCTAAAGCAAATCTCCTTTTACAACTAAAATCGGAATCAGAATCGAATCAATCAAAAACCTAAAAATTATTCGCTACCAACAATTATTTCATTATAAGTCTATATAATGGTCCGCTCCTAAAGAACGCATATCCTAATTTATTCTGATTTTCTGTCTGAATGAAGAGTACGTAATAATAGTAGATCCAACTTCTCATGTAGTGATTTATTAGGATTTACTATACAGTCTAACGCCTCAGGAAGAATCTGTTTTAAATTTAACAGCTCCTCTGCTCGTAAAACTGGCTTATCACCCAGGGATTTGACGTAGAGTCTGAATACTCGATCTGCATATTTAAGTTGAATATCAGGTAATGTAATCTGGGCTGTAGTGGTTAATTCTGGTTTTATATTGGTTAGTTGAGGATATTGCTGCATCATTGATATTATTTGAGTAAATTGCTGATTCATTTCTTCTCGCATAGCTTTCATATTTTTTTCATATTCTACTTTCAGTTTCTGAACCTCTGTCTCTTTCTCTTGCTCCTTTTCTAAGGTCTCATTATATGCGTCATAAGTAAGGACCATTCTACATTTAGCACAGAATTTGCTATCTGGTTTGTTTGGTTCATTGCAGTTAGGACATTGTTTTGGTCTAAGTGTGTCACTCAATTTCTGGTCCTTTATTATAATACCATATGCTTCCAAAATACTCTCATTTGACTCATTTCCATAATAGTGCAAGTATTTCAAGTGCATTTGAGACCTACCGGACCAACCTGCATGCTGTCTTAGTACATGCTCTTTTAAAAATTTAGATTTTTGAGTCAATGCAGAATGTCTTCTTATGTACGGGTTCCATGGCTTCTTTAATAACTCTCTTATTTTCTGTTTATCTCCTTGTGAAATATTGGGATCTTCTAATAATTTAGGGAATAGTATCGTTTTATAATTGTCATAAATTGCGTCCAGAGTAAATGATTGAATACATCTTCCCAAGCTCTTACCCAAACCACATATCAATGGTGAGTTAATGTTTCCCTTTTGTGGATGCTCATCTAGCCAATCTTTTATGTAGAGAATAGAATTGATCAAAGGTATATGTCTGCTACCTGTCTTTCCACATACAAGCACCTCAGCATATTGAGTATTCTCAGATGTTTTAAAAACTAGGTCTTTTATCTTTAGTTTCAAAATCTCATGTGGCCTGCAGCTTGTATCTTTTGAAATCATATGATAGCATCTATCACGTCGGCTTGGACAATAATTCAAAAATAACAGATCATCTTGTTCTGTCCATAAATCTGATGGCTTGTACGAAGATTGTTCTTTTCTTTTCAATAATGGTATATTTTCAAAAATACTAGGTCTTGGTCTTTTTATTGATTCAATATCAGGATGATACAACCATTTGAAATTTAAAGAGCAAAGTTCGATACGTATTATAGGTTCCGATCCATCTATGCAATGGATCAACGCTTTCCGGCTTACGCACTCCATCAAGAAATGCTATCACATCTTCTCGCGTCATCTCTTTAAATGATTTTAAATCGTTATGAAAGCGCGATAATAATGTCAGCACCATTATATTATTTCTTATATGATTATTTGAGAGATTGATTTCAGTCTTTAAAGACAAAATAAAATCTGCTATGGAGAGTGCATTGTCTCCTAGTGTACTAGTCAAACGATTAGCATAATTAGGAGACAAATCTTTAGTAATATGATTTATCTTTATCTCTAGTATTGAATTTATTTGTGTATAACCGACTGTTCTTACCCGATTAGATTTCAATGATTCCAATACTTGAAACATATTAATAAATTGGTATTCTATACATAATCATTGCAGCCTGAATTTAATTTCCACCTTAACATTTCCTAAAATTACAAAAATAAGAGCAATCAGAACCCACTATTTATAGGATTTATTATCTTATCCGATTAATATCGACGCCACGTTTTACTCATTCCCCCGGTCTACCGCTAAAAACACAATATTCTTACTAAGTTGTCAAGTAAATCTACCTC
>DATBGR010000039.1:0-6937 GCA_036557905.1 Nitrososphaeraceae archaeon
ATTAGATGCTCTCCAAATAGTCGTTTTATGACTTAGACTATGGTTTCATCTTCGTTTAGTTGGTTGTACAATAATTTGGAATATCCTCGCTTCATCTGCTTTCTGTATTTGTTATGTTTTCTCGATATCGGTACATGTTCATATAGAGCCGGGATTACACTGAATGCATGCAAGGTTTCTCTTACCAACTGATGATTATCTTCGCTATCATATCCCTTATCAGCTGTAACTACAGATACTGGAAGGATACCTGATGTTTTCGTTATGATTGGCTTGAGATCCATGTTATCATGTCTTGTAGGAGCTCGTCTTATTTTGATCGAACATATGATTTGTTGTAATACATCTGCTCGAATAGATAATTTTTGCATATCTTCTTCTCTTCTATACCCTGTTCGATCAGTATAATACTGTGAAGCGCTAGTCATTCCAAATCCAGTAGACTCTATTCCTACAAAGATATGCTTGGTACAGCCGCTTATTACAATGAATGAGGAAATTATCTTTTCAAGTAATGCATTATTTGCATTATTGATTCTAATCTGTAAATTTTTGCAATGTTCTAAAATGAGGAATGCGTGACAATCGTAGAAATGACCTTAGGTAACACGCCTCGAACAGCCAATCCATAAACATTCTATAACCCTTACCTTCATAGTGTCGGATTGCAACCAGAACTATATGTTGCCATATTGTAAACATATTTGCTTTTCCTGTTAGAAAAACAGAGTAATCCTTGCATGTTTCAAAACACGGAACATAGTATCTGTAAGTCTAACGTATCTTGATTCCTTCGTTAGATTAATTGGTATTATACTCTTACAAAGCTTTGACTGTATGATATGATTTCGATCCCATTCAATGTTAAAGCTCATATAGTAATCATATAGTAATGTTATTTATCGTAGTTGAATAAACAATAGTTATATGAAAAATGTTAAGGTTAAGATAATACTACGCGCATATCCTAAGACATTTGAATGGGAAGGTCTCGAAAGATGGAACGAGCATATTAATAAGGAGATCGAAGGTCTAGATATCATCTCCGTTACTCCCATAGGCATGGATGGTGTACTTATTGTTTATTCATCACTCCCCTCAGGTACAGAACCTTCTGTGTCATAATACCAATGATGGTCATCAAAACATCCGGCATTGCTCATCGGCAAAACTAATGTTATGAACAGGTAATATTGGTGTCTTAATTATTGGTTAATAATCGAATGCAACACTTCCAGAATGGAACATGTTGGAGCCTCTTCTACTGTTTATCTTTATGAAAATCCATTACTGCAAGTACAGACTTGCAATATTGTGAAAATAGTAAAGCACTTATATACCTCCAACAGCATCACTTGAATTCATGTTACTGGAAGAGTGCTAGGAGATATGAGAACGACCTCATATCACACATATTACCAATCATTTATAGACTTAATTGAAGATAGGATATTACTCTAGAAGAGGAAATTTCAAGTTCAACGTGTGTAAATACCTAACCAAAAGTGGAAATCACAGAACTTGATCAGATGACATAGGCACAGACTTTTGTCTATATCATCACGGTTAGCAAAGAATGATTTCCATGATCAATAGTATTAATGGTGCTTGATATAAAAAGGATGAGAAAAATGAAAAAAATAACAGTTATGATAACGATAAGTCCAGTATGATATTACCTGTACATAACATACTTCACACATACTAATGCATAATTGACATAAGATTCGCAGAAATATGATACTCTAATAGAGTATTGAAAATTAATTTTGTTCAAGCTACTGTCTTTGACTTACTTTTATCGTCCTTCTTTCTTTTGCTAAAATTATTGCAGTTATAGCTATGTATGCAACTTGTCCTGATTCGCAAATCACAGCAGTTATTTCTACAGTTCCTCCCCTTCCATTTATAGGATTGCCAGGAAAAAGCGTTATAACATATAGGACAATGAATCCCACATTTCCTGCTATACCTATATAATACCATAATTTTCCCCATCTTTTTAGCATAGGTAGTATCCAAAAGACTTGTGCAATTCCGGACCCTAGGAAGAATATTGCTATTGCCGGATTTTCAAATACCATAGGAAATCCAGCTGGTATGTAGAGATGTATTATTCCTGCCACTGCAGTAGCTATCGCAGCAGCAATAAAATAGTACCTGTAGTGCAGAAATAAAGGTCGTTGTCTAGTATTATTTTTTGATAATTTTTCTCTCTCCTTCCATTTTATTTTACTTCATACTATATGTTATATTTTCTGTCGTTGTTTATACCTAGATGGAGAAATAAACGTTCAGAATGAATTTTCTTTAAATAAGTTGTCCTGAAGCATGCACGTATGTGGATTAAATGATCTAGTCCTCCTCCATGCAGCCTATTCACAGTAGTCTCACTCGGATTTGCATTGTACTAGGAAAAAAGAAGATCAATACTGAAAAAGCACTTGATGATAGTGATACACCAACTAAATATATCACATGTGAGGATATTCGGCACGAATTGCGGTTAGTGTGCCAGATTGTCCGAGTCCCAAGTGCCTAAAGATCTATGCATACATTCCACATTCTTTCTTTGCCAGCACATATTAGCCATTGTAGTACTGTTGTCAGGAGGATAACACAGTCTTGTAGAATACTAGATCTCATCAATCATGGCTAGTAAACACCTGCTGCCTCACAATCAGGATTAGTTCTTCGCGGCCACTGCCGCCATATACTGGCCATAGTAAAAGCAGTTAGATCGTGGTGTACGCGAACTCCCAGGATAATAGGTCATGCCGCCATATACTGGCCATTGCAATCAAAGTAGTCAGGAGGTATCTCTAACCTACCCGTATGATAATTTCATTTCTTGCTGGCTCATCATCCGTACACGGAGTTTCGAAATCCAGATCGTGCTGTAGGTCGTTTCTTTTGCCGGCAACTATTCGCTATGGCTCTAACACATCCGGATGCTGTCAATCCACTTTATGGATCGACTATCCACTTTCCACGGGAAGGTAGATTGACTTGCTTTACTAGTAACTACCTTCTTAATGCCTCTAATGGAGACAGACGTGACGCCTTCCAGGCTGAATATACTCCTGCTGCAAAGCTCAAGAACAGGGGGAGCAACCAGACTCAAGAGATCATTTGGATAGAAGATTGGGGCAAATGAGCAGATCCTCTTAGGGGATCGAATGATAGACCAAAAATTTTTTTGATATTTCTGTGACTGTGCTTTTCTTGTTCCTTTTTCTGAATTGTAGGAACTGTAGTTGAAGATCTTTTTTCTAACTTTGCTGTTGATTTACCATTTTCGTGTTTGAACGAATCTTCTATTATCCCCAACTTTATCACCAAACACCTAGATCAAATTATTATCGTTTTTTGTTGCTGCTTGGCTCTCCTATGCCAAATTTGGTATGGCCATTTTTACAACTCTTTGTCTTAGTATTACAGCTAACACAACTGAAACAACTGAGAGTATAACAGCAGAAAGAAATATTAGGTTAAACGAGTCTGCTGATGGGAAATATTGTGCTATACCATTAATGTTTAGTAGTGCTTGATGTGTCTGCATAAACATTCCTGCTAACGCTGGGCCTATAGCAGCACCAATGATTCTCATAAGAGTACTCATGCCCAGGGATATACCACTAAATTGTCTTGGCGTTGACAAGATAATTACATTCATGGCCCCGACACTAGTCAAAGACAATCCTGTTGATAGTATAGCAAGATTAGTCGAAACCCATAGCTCTGTGGAATGGAATACGAGCAATCCAATAAAACCTGCAGTAGTAATGCAAGCACCAAATATTATTGGTTTTAGGGAACCTAATTTTGATACTATAAACCCAGAAGTTGGACCGAAAACCAATAGTACTATTGCAAAGGGCAGCTGTACTTTTCCTGTACTGATTGCATCTTCGCCAAATCCAACCGGATCAGGATTTCTTACCAGAATTGGTATTGTCTGAAAGACCATAAACATAGATAGTCCAACTAGCATAATGATCAGGTTTGCAGGAAGTATTGACTTATTGAGCATCAATCTAAAATCTACCAATGGGTATTTAGAGCGTTTTTCAGCGACTATAAACAGTACAAATGAAATAATTCCTCCAATTATAAGAAAAGGTAGTAGTGTGGTTGAAGAAATAGAAGAATTATTACTATTGTTACTATTATTGATGTTATTAACCGTTGCAGTTGCATTACCACCACCAGATGTTTCAATGAACGTTAATACTAGCAGAAACAAGGTTATTGTGGCAGCTAGAGTAATGGCACCTTTTATGTCAATTCGATTTACAGATCTTTTACTGCTGCTTTCGTAGTTTTTGTGAGTTACTCTGTCTTCAATACTGTTTTTACTATCGTTATAACTATTACTTTCTACAATTTTGGATTGTTTCTGTAGCTGTTCTTGTCCTTCTTGTTTTTCTTGTTCTTGAACCTGCTGTTGTTGTTCTCCGTCATCCACATTAATAAATCGCCTTATTATTAAAAGCAGAGCAATTGAAATGGGTATGATTGTAATGAACGTGCTTCTCCATCCGTAGTTTTCAATTATAATTCCTCCTACAGCTAATCCTATAACAGCTCCAGATGCAAACATAGAGGTGATTACTCCCTGACCAATTGAGATCTTTTCTCTTGGAAACACATCTCTTACTATACCAAAAGCAATAGGAAACATTGACATTCCTATTCCTTGGACTGCTCTAGCCACTAGCATAAAGTAGATGTTTGTTGCAAATGCCGACAAAGAAACTCCCACGGCATAAATTACCATTATGATCAATAGGATTTTCTTTCTTCCATAGATATCCGATAACTTACCAGCTATAGGTGTCATAACAGCACCAGATACTAGATATGCTGTAAGTATCCAGGAAGACATGCTATAAGAAACATGAAAGTCTTTAATAAGATCTGGAATTGCAGGAATCAACATGGTTTCTGCATACATAACCATAGTTGCAATGCAGCTTAGTAAAGCTAGTACTTTCCATGCTGAAGCAGATATCTTCACATTATTTGCTTGAGGAGAAGCATATAAATTATAAGATGAATTGCGGTTATTCTTGTTATCATTATCGCTATAATTCTTAGTATTAGTATTGTTTCTATCTTTGTGAGGTAATATCTTCATTTTTAAGAATCCTTGATTATGCTAATTTTTCTTCTTTGTTCTAGTCGTTGGAGATGATGTTAACGCACTAGTTGTTGTAGCGACCGCAGTATTTTCTGAAGTGTTGGCAGTTGAATCTTGGACTATTATTGCATTATTGCTATCATTATCAACAATAGCCCGATCAACATCATCGTCAAATTCAGTCCTTAGATTCTGCCATATCTTGTCTAACACACCACGCATGATGGCGATATTCTGTTCTGGAATATCTTTACCAGAAATTCGCCTTATTCTAAACGAACATTCTAGCATCCTATCCCATAATGCATCTGCTTTTTCTGTACGATAAATTCTATTATTCCTTCTATCATCCGCATCTACTTTTCTTATTACTAGTCCTCCCTTTTCCATTTTATCTATAACTGGAATTAGAGTAGGACCTTCTAATCCTAGTCTATCGGCAATTTCTTTTTGAGTTAAACCATTTTGATTTACAAGCATTACAATTACCTTCCATTGGCCAAATGTTATACCTACCTTGTTGCGTAATTCTGTATCAAAAGCCTTGACAAAAGCCCTTGCTGTCCTATTAACTATAAATCCTATATTATTTTCATAATCATATTTTTGCATGTTATATTATCTAATTAATAGTATACTAATTAATAGTATTTAATACTTATAGACGGCCAAGGAGTTATTTCTGATCGATGGTGCAACGCATGTTGGTTTGTACGACAAGAAAGAGTATGTAGATCCCGCAATATCAGCATGAGAATGAGGTGGAACAAAAACACCAGGTGGTATTGTGCCCAGAAGTACACAGAAGCCATTCTGTGCTTCCTGGGGCGATGTCAGAAATTCCACTGTCGGCCCAAAAAGTTCCATGATCATTCCAGAGCTAGGATTCTTCTCAAGACTCATAATTCTCTCCTTTTCTAATTCTGCTTTGATTGCTATTAAATTAAGCTTTGTATTTCTAGAGTCAGCGTGACTGAAGGGTGAAACATGAGATTGACTAGGGTTGACACTGTCTACTCTGATAATAAAATTTGGTTGTTCTAGTGAAGCACTATAAAATATGGTAGAATCGTTTGGACGCGATCAAAAGTAAGTAATGACCTTCACTATTTTCAATCTTTACCCTTATTGGTAATATCAAAGAGAAGAAAACACATAAATCGTGAATATAAATTATCAGTTTGTTATTATATGGTACTATTAATTTGAGTTGTAAGCATTTATAAGACTTCAAGAAAGGAAATTTCAAAAATATATGTTTGCCATTTTGACTTTAAACTAGATTTATCAGGATGTTATCCTCGGATTAAATGCTTTTTATCATCTTTGAGATAATATTAAAACTATAATCGTCTATCCAGTTAACGGATATCCTAGCTAAACAAGACTTAAACGAATGGATTTCATAACTTCTAGCCAGTGATATTGACTAGAATTAGTTGCTGATTTCGCTAGTTGTTTGGTTGGATAGCCAAAGGTTATCTTAAGCTTGCCGCTGATGCTTTAATTGGTAGGAGGAGGGATCGGTTTTAGTCCGTATCTCATATCTATTTCTTCATCAGACCAACCGAAGTTTTTCTTTAGACAGTCTCGCACCGCTGGGTCTTGCGCTGCTCTGGTCTTGTTTGCATCGCCCACGGCAGACAATTTGGTGCATGATTTCACTGTATCTAGAAACTGACGTAAATCCTGTTCTGTATGTTGCAATGACTTGGTCATTTTATCTGTTTGTTCTTGCTCACTATTCTGCGCTCTTGCCTGCTGGGCTAGTGTCAGCAGCAGCGTTATGCCTAA
>DATBGR010000040.1:0-13717 GCA_036557905.1 Nitrososphaeraceae archaeon
GATAATCGTAATGGGAACAATGACCAAAATGATAATCGTAATGGGAACAATGACCAAAATGATAATCGTAATGGGAACAATGACCAAAATGATAATCGTAATGGGAACAATGACCAAAATGATAATCGTAATAGCCAAAGAAAAGATAGCTCTTGTATTCCAGTAACACTTAGTGGACTACCCGGTCAAACTAGACCTATTGCAATTTGCCTAGTTCCAGGCGAGGCTACGAATGTTGCAACTGAAATTGGATATGCGACATTTACTCTGGATAAATTGAGTGAGGGGACATTCAAATTAACAATTGACAAATTAAATGGCCAGTTTCAACCGGCAACAGTAACCGTTGAGTTAGGAATGTCGACTTCTATCTATGTTCCTGGCCTTGGTACCGGAAATGTGCTCATTGGTAATGATTATTCAGTCATATTGGATATGCCCAGCGCATAACTATCAGCGAGACAGAATGCTGTTCCCATTATCAATTGATCGGCTCTTAGCCAACCTTTGAATGAAGATAGTAATTAATGGAATCATCAAGTTAACCAATATCTAAATCTATAAGTGATTATTTCGGCATCTTTTTGCAGTTATTAAAATATGCACTTTGGAAACTTGAATCTAGCATGACTCAGAATCTACAGTTAAATTTATGAGAAACCTAAAAATATGCTCGATCGGGGAACCTAAATGAGGAAGTGAGGGGACATCAATTTGTATAAGCATAAGTATCTAACTATACTATCTTATTTTACATGTGGATTCTTTGTTATCAATTTGCTACTTGCTCTGGTACCGACAAGCCATTACATCGCGAAGGCCGCCTACGTGAAGGCCACTCCTGCTGCTAATGGACCTACGGTCAATGACCCATCTCTGAAGGTCGAGCGTGTGGTTTCTGGGTTACTAAAAGTTCCAACAAGCATGGCATTTCTGGGACCCAACGATATTTTGGTGTTAGAAAAGAATAAGGGCACTGTTGATAGGATTGTAAACGGAAAGCTACTGCCCCAACCATTGTTACAAATTCCCAATATTGCTAACGAGGAAGTAGAATGGGGACTCTTAGGAATAGCAGTTGATAAGAAAGGTAACGATGCATCTAGCCCGACTTATGTCTTCCTTTTCTACACTGAAAAGGGATCGGGCGGAGAAAAACCAGCAAATCGTCTATATAGATATGCATTATCAGCAGATAGTACTAGACTCGAACATCCTCTCTTGTTGCTTAATCTTCCAGCTAATTCACCAGACCCGGAAGGGGAAAGTAATCATGATGGTGGAAAAGTTGTAATTGGACCAGATCACAATATATACACGGTCATCGGAGATGTCGGAGGTCATAATGGGCAAGCTCAGAACACTAGGGACGGAGCCAAGCTCGATGGAACGAGTGGAGTGTTACGGGTAACAGAAGATGGTCAACCAGTACTACCAATTCTCTTAGGAGACGATGATCCAACAAGAGTATATTATGCATATGGAATACGCAATAGCTTCGGTATCGATTTTGATCCTTTAACGGGGAATCTATGGGATACTGAAAATGGTGCCGATGATAATGATGAAGTTAATCTAGTTCAACCAGGTTTTAATAGTGGGTGGATTAAGGTTATGGGCTTTGCACCAAATGGGTTTGAGCCTAATGAACAGCTGGTAATGTTCAATGGGAATGGTAAGTATCATGACCCACAATTTGTATGGAGACAAACTATCGGTCCCACTGCACTAAAGTTCTTAAATTCAGATGCTTTAGGAAAGCAGTATGAAAACACAATTTTTAGCGGTGATGTTAATACGGGAAGCTTATATAACTTTAAGTTGAATCCTGATAGAACTAGTCTTGCGCTAAGTGGAGGTCTCACCGACAAAATTGCAGATAGTAGAGATGAGCTACAGCCGGTGATATTCGGACAAGGGTTCGGCGTGATTACTGATATTAAAGTCGGAGCCGGTGATGGATACTTGTACGTGCTTACCTACGATGGCAGCATCTATCGAATTCGACCAGGTTAAGGATTGTCTAATTTCCACCTCTTAGAAAGCAAGGTCAGAAAGATAATGTGTGTAACAAATCTATAATTTCGTTGGGGAAGGTACATAGTCAACTTCGAAATCATAACTGATTCTCTAATCTACCTTATACACAATTAATATTGATCTTTTTATAATGAGATTAATATCATTTGATTCTTGACATGGTAGAGAATTCAGTATATCAATTAGAAAAGGTCGATCTTTCAATAGGGCCAAAAGATCTTACAATATTAAGAAAATGATTAAATTGACGGAAACAGTCTGACTCTAGTTTATGATATACAAAAGCTTACATAAGAGATTCTTGGCAAAACTAATTTATTTGAATGAGATTGGGATCTACGTATTGGCACACTTCCATTCCTTTCTATAGTATATCGCGATACAAACCTATCTTTGCTTAATTATATTCCTAATTGCGATTTTTTATTTGCTGAGCCCAAATCCAAGTATTTCCACTGGATATGTCTGGGCGATTACGAATAATCCTAATCCTGAATACTCGCTTAGAATACAAAAATGATACATACGGAATCGGTGTGCAATATCCCGCGGATTGGGAAGTTAGACCAGGAGAAAGCAATAGCAAGGCGGATTCACCATAGATGTTGCCACGTTATCACCCAGAGAAAACAATTCATCAGCATCCAATGATCTATTTGTAAACTCGGTCGATTCGGATCAGAGTCTGAAACAATATGTCTTATCCTATATCGGCCAATAAGGTTGATTTAAATGATCACAAAGTTCTTAAAAACCGCAATTGGTAATAATATTTTTGGGGGGCTCCCTGCTTATAGTATATTGTATACATTTCAGATTCCGCGCAGATTCTAAAGGGAAAAAGGGACGCTTTTAGGAAATAAATTATATTTTGTTCAGTATGAAAACTCTGCGTCTAGGTACGACTAGGACTTACCTTCGGGCTCAGAAAATGATTGACTCTCAAAGTCGGAACTTCCATCATCGTAATAAAAGGTAAATTTCTACGTGATTGACCACAAGTCGCCAATAATTTAATAGGTGTCGTTACTTAGGAATAATTTCTTGTCAAACCCTACAAATTAAAAGCAGGTAACCTCTAACAATTAATTAAGAATAATTTTTTAGCATAAATTCAGGTAAAAATTCTCTGTACAAATTTACAGCATTTACTTCCTTAATATAAATATATTACCTCACAACGATTAGTAATGAAACATTACGTTACAAAAGAGAGATTTTTCTTCTGCAGGTAATATGTTGAAGTATGTACTACTTAGTTATTCAGTAATACTTTTACTCGTTTATACCTTATATTTCCACGGAAATATCTACTCCGCGTACGCTAAACTTTGCAAGGACAGCAACGATGGAAATGGTCCCCAATCATCATGTGGATCGGCACGACAAGATCATAACGGAAATAGTAGAACCGAAGCTTCGGATCGAACCCGTGATAGAGCAAATGACGGTAGTTCAGATAATGCAGATAATGCAGATAATCAAGAAGGTACCAATCATGATATCGGCAATGGCCGTCAAAATGATAATCATAGAAGCAGTGGACCCGATTCAAAGGATAACGTTCCATTCAGTCTCCCCTTTCCATAAAGTTCTCTATTAGTTTCAAGGATTTTGATTTGTTAATGTCTTTTTACCCAGCGATGTGAGAAATCTCTCGATTCCATCGCTTGATTCAGCAACGTAGAACCGAGATTATTAATTGTGAAATCTTGCTACGGTGGGTTAGATTTAAGACCAACTTATCCTAATATTATATTAAAAAAGAAGATCCTGATTACTGTAGATGTCTTAATCAAATATGTCTTAATAAATAGTAACAATCAACTACATAATATTTCGATGATCCTTGATCTAAAGGACATCATGATCGATAGAACATTTTTCAACAGGAGATAACGCTCAGATGATAGCGACTACCCCTATGCACATAGTGATATATCGTATTGATCAAAAAAATAGCCTTATGAAAATAGCCGTATTATTTCTTTGTTGTAATTCGAGTTCATATTAATCACAAACTAAAATCTCCTTGCAAGATCTTTAAGCGTTATTCAAACTCTCGCTCTTAGCACTTAAAGAAATTGTGTCGGTGTCTACAGATGTTTTCAAAAGAAATTACTACCTCTCCGAAAAGTTTCATCTGCATTCATATACATAGAGCTAAGTTAAAGAATCAAATCATTCAAATACAAAACCTGATCATTCAACTTGGTCATTAACTAAGATAATGGGTCGTTGTTTTTTTCCGCAGGAGGTAAATAGTTAACTGATCTTGATATCAAACCATCAATTTCAACAGACTGTTCGCGAAATGATCGTACATACTATTAAGATTACCTTATAAAAAGAGGTTTACTGTAAACGGTTCTTGTTTTGTTTGATTAGATTGGCCATTTGCTAATATCGATGCTGATGATACGGGTGCACTAATAATACCTTTTTGGCATGAATATGTATCTCCCAAGTTATCAGAGTGGACCAAAATTTTGATACATGCTGTGTATTCATCTCCTGGTTTAACTACGCCGTGGGGAAATGTTACTGGAACATGTATAATGCCATCACCATCATCTTGGGGATCGAGCAATGCTATTGGATTAATATTATATGCAGATGTATAGTTATTAACGGTCACCCATACTTGAGCCAGCTTGTCAGAGTAGTCAATACCCCTAATTTTCAAGTTAATTGTAAACGAATCTTTGGCGTCGCTTCCTGATGACCGAGAATCACTTGAAAATGGTCCGATCGGGGTTACTGGCGTAATCGCTTTGGATAAATCCTCATTACTTGGCAATTGCGCGAACGCGGGTGACAAAGGTTTAACCAACATCGAGTTACTAGTGAATAGTGTTACAGTAGTGGTCAGTAAAAGTATCGTCAAAGACGATAGTGTTACTTTCAGTTTGTGGGTAGAAGAGCGTGACATTAGGATATAATCAAACGATTTTCATTTTTATACAAGCTGCTAAATTATTATAGATGATATTATCGGATTTGTCTACTTATGAATTCTACCTAAAATTGCTGATAATGAGAACAACACTGCATCTTCACCTATGTTGTCTAAATATGTCAAAAATTAAAATTATTATTTCCTTACTGCAAAAACGTTAAATGAGTAGATATGTTTAAAAAATTGCCGGGGTACCCAAGCTAGGCAAGTCAGCGCAGTGACCCTAATAGGGGTCAGCCTCGAGATCAATAATATGGGCAAGCTGATGTCCTCCGGGACTCGTGGGTTCGAGTCCCACTCCCGGCGCCATATTTTGAATCAAGAAGATAGTCAAGTCGTAAATCGAAATTTGGTGCACATATTTGAGAATTCGACAAATAAGGAGCTACTATAATTCTCGATATTGTAATTTGCCGATTGTGACACATCCGAGCTAAAATTAGTTATCACATTTAATAGAACCAGAAGCATGAAAGTGACATATGGTAGTCGTATCAGACTTAATGAATGAAAAACCAGAGCATTTTAACACATACACCAAGACCGAGTTCAAGATCCAATATGATTATCTTTATACGTTGGAATTTTCAAGTTATTCCTAAATTGAGAGCTTTGCACTATTTAATTATAGGTACCAGAAATTCTTGTTAGTTAATAGATCTTTTTGGCCATATGCATGTACGACTTTGGTTTCAATCTAACTAGCCTTGTTTATAGTCACCTATGTAGAAATTACTATTGCAAATAGTAAAACAGAGCGAGAGGTTTAGGATGCCAACTGCTGGTTGTATTAAAATAAGATAATTTCGAGAATATGTCACATCTTGAATAGAATCAAAGATGGATAGCGAAATAATATTCTCTGCAATATTCAATATTCAATTGAACTGTCATCATATTAAAATGTCCTCGAGATGACATTGTCATGGTTCGAATGGATGATTTAGGGTTCATCATAAAATCCAATCAATCTTATAGTCTAGATTTTGAAAAAGAACTTGAAAAAGTAAAAAAATAAAAAATATGCTTTTCTGTATATTTTATTTTTTACCTTTTGAAACTTTCTTCACAGTTTTTTTCTTTGCTGCCATCAATTATTCTTTGTATTAAGATTGGTATATAAGCCTTATCGAATGTACACCGATTTGTGTAGTTTCTTTTTTAGAGAACAATAGTTTATTCGTTTATTTTATCTGAAACTTTCAATTGATTTCGTTGTTATGAATCTTGGATTGATCTACTTGTAACATTCATGAGTACCATGAATCTTACATAGACTAATAAGCGAGAAAATTTGACTATCATTATTCGAAATAGACAGTCATTGTGTTTTAATGCTCATGATACATGGACATCGTAGATTAGATTAATCAATACTTTTAATTATAAACATAGCAAGTCACACGAATATTAAAAACTAAAATTCTGGCAATCATGCCTATCAAGATTATTTTGCTGGCATTTCATTTTTCGTTATTTGCCAATGAATGTTTGACAAATTTAATTTAACTGTGGTTTTGTGCTGGTCATATTTCGTCTCGAGTTCTATGATACATTCGAGCAATCTATCAAGGTTCATTTTTAGTGTGAGCAAATATTAGAATTAGTGCGAAATAACTTTAGACGTGTTCCAGGGGATTATCCCAATTAATATTTCATTAGGTTGCCCAAAAATTAATCAATATTACACCAGTGGTAGTAGGGAGGAGGAGGATTGATGGCAGCAAAGAAAGCCTCATTGGCGGCAGCATGCAATTTCCGCCAGAGACAACTTTTAATCTCCTTCTACCACTACCTACATGTTATATGGATGGGCCTAGAATAAAAATGGATGCTATCCATTATTTGTAGAGGTTACACCTTATTATATGAAAAATTGCTTTAATTTTCATAGATCAATGATATTCATGCTTAATAACATTATAAAAAATCGACGGTTATATTTATAAGATATTGTGAGCAATTTTGCAAATATCACAAATGATTACTAGATATTATACATTATAATAAATAGAATTGCTAATTCCAATGAAAACTTGGGAGCTGGAAACTCGTTGTTAAACCAACAGTCGCGAATGATATGTCTTCGTTCGCATTGCAAATCTTGAATTAAATACTAACTCTTTGGCTGTGTCTATTTGTGATCTGTTGGCAAGTAGTGAAGAATCTTTAGTGTGATTTCTCATATACCTTAGAAATTGAGTATATGATCTTCAATTTCAACTGCCACGCGTGGTACAATTAGGAGGTTTAAACTAATCATCATTTCCTTCACCCTCCGAAAGGCTGCTTTGCGAATCTGACGACTCTTAACTGACCTCTAGTGATGATGCCAATCAACTGCCGGGTCGTGCAGTAAACCGATTCCGTAGGTGACAATTGTATAAGTGTTCCTTTTAAGTCTGTGAGGTCTTGCTCTGTCAATCCTAAGCCACGAATTCATCTTCTTCGTCTTAGATGTTAGACTCAAAGTGTGCAGTGTAAAATTAGTGAGTATTTTACTAAAATTCTTCAAATAAACTGGATGTGTTGAAAATGGTAATTGCTATATCTCGAAATGGATTTTTCCATTTGGGCATCTGAAATATCTGGACTCGTAATGTCGAGCTTTTTCAACAAGAACTGGACAAAGTCGGTTTGTTTTCTTCTACTATATATTATATTCTGTTTTCTTACCCGCAATAATTCCCAAACTTTGCCGAGTTATCAAAGCACTATTTCCTTTGTATCTTAGTGACTCAGCTTAGAATATGTGTGACCATTTCTCTCTCTTTAGACCGCAAATGAGCTATGATAATATATTCGTTATTTGTGAATGGAGATGTCCTGATGTTTGAATGTTGTGTCGTACGAGATCTCGTACATTGTCACTTAGATCAATGCATCCTACGGTGCGTCAAACCAACAGAAAACATCTAAAGGAATTATAGCGATCTTTAATTGAGGAATATGTTTGTATATTGGTAGATGCGAATATTTCCTGAATCCTGGAAAATTCGCAAGTTCGGGATATATCAATTCTGAATGCGGATGTTGATCAATAGATCAAGACTAGTTAGATTCTACTTGTCATTCTCAAGTAGTAACATGGCTTCTTTGATACGATTGTTCTTTACTAACGTTCATCTAATTCTTAATGTTTCTCAAAGTTCCACCATGGGCTGTGGTCGCGAATTAGAGATGTCCAAATAAATGATTCATATCTGCTGAAGGATCTGTTAATTGCATGTTGCTGACAGGGCGAAATATGCATATCCTACCTCGTGTATATTCTATGGGATGCAAAACAGTCAACGCAAATCTATTTTCTGAAAGCCCATGTTACATCATTAAGCATTTCTGATTCTATGTGTCTTGGAGTCTAACAATTGAAGTAAAGTATTCTTCACAACCGCAGTCAGTTCTGTACTAAATCTCCTAGCCCCAGTCGTGGGGATATTTTTATCCGTCTCTTAAGATCATACTACTTGATTAACCGGTAGTCGAATTGGTTATAGCGAAACAATCTTGCCTAGGTGTGTAAGGCGGTTGGGTATTTCTTTTGTTATTGAACTCCACTTTATCTGTTCGAAATTTTAGTGTGACCCAGGTAATATTTTGAATTTCTTATTGCTTAACAAATGTACTCTGAGCAGGGTAACAAACATACTCTAGTTCGCGGGACTAGATCTCATCCATAGAAAATATTGATGATCGGATACTATGAGGTAAAGCAGAGATACAGAGGCTAGAGGTAACGAATCTTGAATTTTTCTATGCTAGACTAAGACATCATTAGTACAAAGAACTCTCATAGATGTAGTCGCTAAAAATTTTCTTGACACATCTCATTTCCATTTAACCTATACCATATCTTTCATACTATGACATCCAGTTAATATTACCAATCGTTATGACATATTTTGCATCTACAAAATTTGGTCAAATTGTGGATCCACTGTTGTTCCATGATAAATACCTAACACAGAAATCAAACTTCAATAACGTCGCAAGATGAATCAATCTATGTTACAAACCTATAATTTAGATTTTCATTTTCCCTAACATCTAGCTACATGATCGCGATCTATTATACGAGCATTACGTAATTTTATAATACTATACCAGCAATTACGGATTTTGCCATTATAGTCTTATATTACGCAATTGCACTAAAATCTATAGTGTCTTCTGAACTTACGGGCAAGCAGGCGGAGCTCTATGTGAAACTTCCGAATGACAGAATTAGATGTACTGCTTGTGCTAGACTTTGCGAGATTCCTAATGGTAAAATTGGTTTGTGTGGAGTAAGAGGCGTGACTAATGGCAAGCTCTATTTATATGTGTACGGTAGAGTCATCGCAGGGCATATTGACCCCATTGAGAAAAAACCTGTCACCCATTATATGCCAGGGTCAGCGATTTATTCAATAGCCACCACTGGGTGCAACTGGCTGTGTAAATACTGTCAAAATCATGATATTTCACAAAGACGAAAGGTGGAAGGCGCTGAAATGACACCCTCAGATGTAATTCGTAGTGCTGAAAGTTCAGGTGCTGATGGGATTGCATATACTTATAATGAACCCTCAATTTTCATAGAATTTGCAAGAGATTGCGGCCTAGAAGCTCACAAGCGGGGTCTCTTCAACATTTTTGTTTCGAATGGATATGATACACCAGAATCCGTCGCAATGATGAACAAATTTTTGGATTGCATCACTGTAGATTTTAAAGGAAGTGGCAAGGAAGATTTCATAAGACGATACGTAGGTATTCCATCTGCGGTACCAATATTTCAAACATTAACTGAATTAAAAAACAAAACGTCTATCCACGTTGAAATTACAGATCTGATAGTTCCTCAAGTCGGAGACAATTTAGATGCTGCCAGAACTCTTTGTAGATTCATATACGACCAATTTGGCCCTGAAATTCCAATCCATTTCCTAAGATTTCATCCAGATTATAAGATGATGGAGTTTGGTAAGACTCCTATTGAAACTTTAGAGAAGCATCACGCAATTGCAAAGTCAGAAGGACTGAGATATGTGTACATAGGAAATGTACCTGGTCACCCACTAGAACATACGTATTGTCCCGAGTGTAATAATATCGCGATACAACGCTTTGGATTCGATATAGTTTCATGGAACATTGACACAAACAACGCTTGTATGAATTGTGGAAATAATATCCCAATTGTAGGCAGACCAGTGAAAAAAAGAAGAAATCTGTTTCGCATCATAACATAAGACATCTGTCGAATCATATAGAAGGTATTTGCCGATTTCGATAATCTCAGCATTTTGTCCATCAGCGAGGCAAAAGCACTCCAATTAGACTTATTTAAAGGCTAGGCAAGAGCCAAAGCAGTATTCTTTTAGAACGTGGACTAAAATCGTTAATAAATGCACAAACAGAATTATTCAAACAAAATTGTGATTCCGAATATCCACTGCCGAGTTGTTAGGCCGAAGAAAAATAGATCGGACGGCTTCTATCGGATATTGAGAATGTACTTAGTTCTAAATCTAAAAATCTGTATGAAACTTGCAATGAACCCTCAATTAACCATATTTGCATTTCTCAGTGTTAAGTAATCGTCATAATATCGACTACATCTGTCTGCCCAGTATACCACATGGGACCAACAACTTAACCTCTGCATTTCTTACAAGTCACGAAAGTATGTGCTGCATTTTTGTTTTTGTCTATTTTTTGATCAAATTGCCATTTGCAACAGAGCCTACAAATTGCCGTTGCTATTTTCATTATTTCGCCTCCTGTAGCTCTGAAAGTGTTTTAAATGTATTGCCATTATAGCTATGATGTCTAGGTCTCTATTAATTAATATTCACTAGTCATGACTCGATAACACACCAAACGTTGTTTTCTCATCCCATCGTAATATCTTCAGATTCTTAACATTCGTTGTAGGTTAATATATGTGGGTAGAATCACAGAGAAATACTAGGTGCATTTAATTTTGAACAATACACCGATGATGACTGGCGAGATATTTTTATTCATTGAATTATATCCCGGAGTTCCTTAGTAGAGTTAAGAATTAATTTGGATCAAGATGGTCTATTAACCGAGCGAAATGGTACGAATATTGATACACATCTTACGATACGGAATACAAAAGCAGAGGATATCCCCAAGATAATTCGACTTCAGAAAGAATCTTTCCCATATTTGGCGAAATACGGTAACATATGGCATACTGAAGAATTAGAGAGCCATATTCGAATCTTTCCCCAAGGACAATTCGTTGCCGCAGAGCCAGATGGTACTGTGGTAGGTTCTGCAAGTACACTTATCGTGTCACTCAAGCCAGAATATGCAGAACATACTTGGTGTAAGATCACGGCTGATGGTTTGTTTACGAATCATGATCCTAAAGGGGATAGCCTATACGGTGCAGATATATCAACACATCCCAGGTATCGACATGAAGGGATTGGGACTATGTTGTACGGAGCAAGAAAGGAATTAGCATTGAAACTAGCCTTGAGGAGAATGATTGCAGGAGGTAGGCTATATAATTATTGTGAACAAGCTAGTAGGATGTCTGCTCTGCAATATGCGAATGAAGTAGTAGCGGGAAAAATGCACGATCCAGTCTTATTTGAATTGGATAACGGTTTTAGATTCATAAAAATACTGTCCAACTATTTGTCTGATGTTAGGTCGCTAAACTATGCCAGCTTTATTGAATGGAAGAATCCTCATATTACGGCTACATAGCCCGTGCTAATTTCAGACAAGTTCAGGATTGCTCAATTTTCATTGTACCAGACAGTTGCGATCACGGCGGGATAGATAATCTTATCAAGATTGAGTCAAAAATTAATGTCGTTTATAACATTTCCTAAGGACGTTACGTACAAATCAATTTTGGCCTATGAATTTACATACATTAACAATATCTTATGAATTTATTTTAAATATTACAGATATTTACGTAACCGTTGAAAAGAAATCAACATTTATAAGATCATTATATATAACAGGCGAGAGATGAGTAATAGAGAGATTCCATCGCAAAATCCACCACTAACGTCTAGTAAGAAGGGCGTTTCTAAGGATAAGATGAGAATCGTTATGAATCTATACGAATCTGGTATAGCGGAAGAGTTTATTGCCATGCAGCTCGACTTAGAAATCCCTGAGGTAATTAGAATTCTCAAGGAAGAGAATCTGTACAAAGATTAGAAAATATCATTGTGAGCAATCAAATAAGGCTGGTGAACTTAATTTCACAAGCAGGAAAGTAAGATTGAGACTTGTGATCATAAGGTTAACAGGTTAACTTAGTCGATATGTTTTTCCAATGATCTATCATATGGGATTAGTGAGATCATATGTGCTTAAGTTTCTTCAACTATACGTGAATAATAATACAGAATTAGGAATCTTTCTAGGTATATGACCGCAATGCAAATTATTGACCTCACATCCATAAATTTGTCATTGTATTTGCATATCAGTTTACATAGGATTTTCCGAATATCAGATACCCTATTACAAGAACGTTGCTGTGAGTGCAGATCCTTTTATCTAAGGCAATCCTTTAGCATGTATGCACGAAAACAAAGAGAATGTATTTTCTAAAATCCTTGTTGCCGTTGATGGCTCTGAGGCGTCGGTAGAAGCAGCTAAATATGCGACCCAAATAGCGAACAAGTACAAATCAGATTTAGTCGTGTTGTATGTAATTCTTTCAGACATTACCATCTTTGGCCCCGATGCCCCTACCCACATAAATGTGTTGAAACAACAAGGTCAGGATATCTTAGACAGAGTAAAAGAAGTTTCCATAGATAGTGTATTGCATAATGACCGAACAAGGGTAAGATTAGAGCTAATAGGCTCTCCGTCGGCTGTAAGTGGAATAGTAGGATTTGCCGAAAAGGAGATGGTCGAATTAATTGTGATCGGAACTAGAGGTAGATCAGGTTTTAAGAAACTCCTTTTAGGGAGTGTTGCCTCTGGCGTTGTGAACTACTCTCACTGTCCGGTCCTCATAGTTAAGTGATCTTTTGTCATACCTTGATCATGATAATGTCTAAAAGTTATATCTATGGTATTTAGGATAAAAACATGATTGACCTGAATGATTTTCCTCAATACTTTCACTCGATAGATTATAAAATCTAAATTATTAGTGGATTACGATCCTGGACTTTTGCATAGAATATGTTTGATAAATGAGTTGGATTATTAGCAACTCGCTAATCCCTAGTTTTCGCCATTGGCAATGTCATTCATGTGTAAGTAGAAGCATATATCTCAATAAATTGAGATTGTGTAATAGAAAACTATTAAAAAGCATTTTGTATGCTATCTGCTATGGAAAATAAGCTAGTTTTAGCAATTGTGCTAACACTATCTCTGGGACTAGTACTTGCTTCAGCAAGTTCTGCTCAACCTCAAGTTATGGCACAAAGTAACGCTACAAAGGCTTCTAACAATTCTAATGGCAGTACCAACGGATCGAATCAGACTAGTCAATCTAAGCCTGTCAAGTCTGCTGCAACTGCGAATCAACTAGAACAAATGGGTAATAACTCTGGATCTGCTGGAGGCTCAAGTAATGCAACCAGTGCTAATTCCCTAGATTTGCCAAATGCATTGGCATTTGACAATGAAGCCTCAAGTAATGCAACCAGTGCTAACTCCACTTCCCAACCTCAAGGCACAAGTAATGCAACCAGTGCTAACTCCACTTCC
>DATBGR010000041.1:0-3052 GCA_036557905.1 Nitrososphaeraceae archaeon
TCATTAAGACCAAAAGGTAGATTAGACCTATGAATCCAGAATGCAGTACTAATGTGTTTTCCTATGTTATACAGTGGCCAGTTGGACTATATATTAAATTGCCTAAGATGAAAGAAATCAATTGATTATAATGTAAGAAAAGTATCCTTACATGTAGAAGTTCTATCACATATTTTTTATTAAATAACTGAATTTTGAACCATAATGATACGGGTCTTTTATTTCTGTCGAGTGATCCCATAGCAAGCATCAAACACACATTTGATTCTTCGAACGCAAAGCAATGAAATAAATTGGTAATAACTATGGGAATATGAATACAACGATTATATGTCTTCAAGGACAAGTAATTGTGATTGACATCATCCATAGAGATCAAGAACCTAAAAAGAAAAGATGGTTATAATAAGAAAATTGATCTCAGTGGTGGCACAGTTTTAGACGGTCTTCCAAGCAGCACTGGTCTGGTTAATGCTATTGCATCAGAATGTTTAATACGTTCGACAGGAACTGAGCTCGTAGCCTTTCTGGATTCGCCTGATTTTCCACCTTTATCTGTAGTAACCAATTATGTTCCTCACTATCCTATCCGAATTTATGTTAATGAAAATCTGAAAGTTGCATTCTTTGTGTCAGATATCAATATAGACAAGTTATTACAACGGGATGTAGCTAATACAATTCTTGAGTGGACAAGGAAAAATGAATGCAAGTTAATTATAAGTGCACAAGGCATTCAATCAACGTCTTCTACTGCTTCTCGAGATGATAAATCAAGCGGTAACGAATCACAGAATGGAAAAAACACGATCAAAAGCAACCAGAATGGCTCATCTCAATCCCCTGCACATTGTTCATTTCCTACAGATAGCTATGCTGTAACTAGTACTGATTCTGCTGCTCGATTAATTGTTGAGCATGGTGACTATTTTTCACATTTACGGAGCGGAACCATAACTGGCATTCCTGCAATTTTATTGAACGAAGGAGCGTTAACGAATCTTGATGTAATCGTATTTTTAGTTAATGCACTACCAGACATACCAGACTTTCGAGCTGCTGCTGCAGTTTCTGAGGCTGTGAGTAAGATCGTTCCAACTCTCTCATGTGATATCGGATCATTGATGGTCGAAGCGCAACTAATCGAAACTAGAATGAAGAACGTACGAGATGAGCATAGAAGGACCTCGTACATTGCATGATGGCATAAATTTGCAGAAACCTTCCATAGGTTTGTGATAATAAACGGAATATCAGAGAAGCGCCCAACAGATTAATTCACAGTAGGACATAGCAAAAAATCAATATCAGTAATAGGGAAGATAAAGAAGACATCTATATTCGTTTCAGGGATTGCAATAAGCAAATTTCATGGTCAAAATGAACTATCAACAATCCAGAAATACACTGGTAGTTGTGTCAAATAATTAGTAGTGATCCACTAATTCAGAATGAGTAATTCCAATATTTAATTTCATACTCTGTTCTCAGAATTTTATTTCAATGACAAACCGTATTTCCAATCTGTTCTGTCCATATTATCGATAAACCCGAGCAAAACATTTTCAAGAGCTTTTAATGCTTGAATTCCTTTATGAACAGTTGCTTTTCGTGGAGATCCAGTGGCCCCAGTAGTAGTCAGCTCATCGAACTTCCAATAGATCCGTACCTTGTCGTTTGGAAATTTAGGAATAACCTCAATGGGTGCATAATCCATATTAACCAAGTCTGGTCTCACTGCGAGCATCGTTGAAGTCTCAGCCTCGCCTCCATGACCAAGACCTCGCCATACTTCGAATAAATCATTAGTAATTTCTCCAACTAGAATCCACCATGCTTCCAAGCAAGCAATCACTATATCGGGATTATTGTTCTTTACAACTCTTGCAGCCGACTCGATTGGCGCAATATTTCCATCGTGACCATTTATTACAAGAATTCTCTTTATCCCATTTTTAACAATACTATTAAAGAGATCTTCGATAATCATTTCAAGCGTGTGAGATTCTAAACTCATCGTCATCTGAAAATCATTATGGTGTAGACTGACGCCATAGGGAATCGCGGGGAGAATAATAATATTCTTTTTTTTGGATTTTTTTGCTATCCTTTTTGCAAGTTCAATGGGAAAAATAAAGTCTGAACCAAACGGCATATGATCCCCATGATTCTCACAGGCACCAAACACGAGAAGGGCGATTGTGTCATTATTCAACTCATTTCTAATTTGCCTCGCATTCATCTCTTCAAGTAATCTACTGTACATATGATTCTGGGTGAAATGATCCTTTCTCATCTTCACGATCATAGTATCTTTGCTACTAGCTTATGTAATTTTGGAAAAACAATTCATTGATTCATTGATCCTAACAGATATTTTATGATGATTACAGCGTCCCTTGAATTAATAATTTAATTATTAGCAATAAAGCCAGTACAGAAAAAGTAATTTAGGCTTGTATATCGGAGTTAATCCAGTATGTATCGTACAATATTATTTACTATAACAGGATTATGATAAGAATCTGCTATGATAGCTAAATACAAATACAGCTTACGAATGGCTTCAAACGCAGAAATATCCGTATTATTGTATTTAGTTTAGCAACATGACAAATCGCACGACAAATAAAGCTTTACTTTTATTTGGCCTTTTAGCCACTATACTGGTAACAACAGGCATACTCTCCGCTCTGATAGCTCAACCTGCTGCAGCAGAAAAAACCTCGTCTGTGATCAAGAATACTCAGACACATAGCTGTCATTTTAAAGCTAAGAACTCTCCGATACTTAACTCTTGTAATGATGTCGCTAAGGGTTCTGTTTCATATCCAGGTGAGTCAAAAGAAAGTACTAAATAGAAAGAAAAAATATAATCGTAACCTGAAATCTTTTTTTGAAGAATTATTTATTTTAACAGTTGTGAATACGGCAGATGAATAGTCATGAGGTTTTAATTTGATGAGTGTTTGTCACTAGTTGTTTGATAACGATTTGGAATCGGTCCTCTAACCGTGTGAAGCTGATCATCGGCGGTGCAGATTAGATCTCA
>DATBGR010000042.1:0-17019 GCA_036557905.1 Nitrososphaeraceae archaeon
GGTACCACAGTTGCTACTGTTCTACCAGGTAAATGACCAAATCTGCTAACAACACGTGATTACTTTCGAGGATTGTAGGTCAAGCAACTACTAATGGACCTGTTTATATGTTGCTTATGATCTATAATTACAATTATAAACAGTCATAGATTTAATGAGTCTTGTTTATGTTTAACGTTTGTTTTCGATGTGGTAATCCTAATCTTCAGACCTATTGTTGCGAGCACACTAATAACAAGTGTATGTGCAAGGATTGCTATGAGGAAATACATTGGCTGATCAATGATGACACCAGTCAGAAATGAGAGTGGTAATCACAAAAAGTTATTACATTTTCAAAGTTCCTCTTAAATCTCAATTTAGCTTTTTTCCTAAAACTTAGAAAATTCCTTACCTGCGAGAGAAACACCACCTATTTCGTTCAGATATTTCAATTTTATAATCTTCTTAAGATTACTCGCCGAATGTCCGAAGAGATCTAATCCAGATATTCTAGATATGGCAAACTCAGAGCCTATTGATATGGCGTAGGTAGATGCAGGGTCAGAGGGCGAGAATTTTCGCAATGGTACTCCATTTATTTTAGCATAGATATTGTATGCAGCTACCTTACCATGCTCCTTTGCAAAATAGGCGTTGGTCGGCAGGGGTTGCCCACGATTATCTAGTATAAGTGCCGAATCACCTATTACAAACGCATCATCTCTGCCTTCTGGTTGTAAGTAACTATTAACCAATACCCTACCCTTCTCACCTATTTTCAACCCTATTTGTTTGAGAAACGGAGTAGCAACTACACCACCAGTCCAGATAAATAAGGTATTCTTTATCTCACTACCATTTTTAAGGCGTACTGAATCTGATCTAATTTCTATTATGGAGAACTCCTCGCCAGTAAGCAATCGAACTCCCAAACTGTCAAGATAAATTCTTGCCCATTTGATTGCCTCATTAGGAAACCCATTTAATAAATTCGTCGATACCAATACAACTTCCTTAGAACTGCTTTGAGGCTTGATGGATCGCAGTGTTGCAATTTCTCCAGCGAGCTCGACCCCTGTTGCTCCAGCTCCACCAATAACAATTGTCTTTTCTCCTATGTTTTGTAAAGCAGTAGCTATTTGCTGTGCATTCTCTATACTGTTAAAGAAATATGCATATTTGTTCATACCAGGAATATTTGGGATGTATGGTCGACTTCCCAACGACAAGACTAAAAAATCATATTCTAATGTATATGATGAAGTAGAATCTTTTACGACCAATGCAGTTTTATCGTCTAAGCAAATGTCTCTAATTGCGGCATGAATGAATTCGATCTTTCGATTTTTTATTATATCCTTATAGTAAATTATAGAAAAACCTCTCTTGGAAATAATTTCAGGCAAACTAGGGAGTAATGTATGATAATCTCTTTTATCGACAAGAATTATTTTACACTCTCTTTTGCTCTTCATTAAGCGTTCTAGGACAATAGCAGTTTGCAATCCGGCATAACCGCCTCCTGCAATTAGGATGCGCACCAAAGAAACTCAAATTCAAGAATTCATCTTAATCAATATTAATCGTTGTGATGCTTATATTTGGAAATACGTAGATCTACCGAATATTGACTTTAGTCTCTTAAGTGCCTTGATATGAGACAGAAATATTATCGAACTACTTAGGTTAGCATAGGCATTAGTTGTTACATTGTTCGGGGCAAGCCAAAAGGAAAGATCGAAAAGGTTACAATGTTCGGCTCAATGAGATTTTTATCTGAAAATCAATGGCTTTTTCATGTATCATAGATAATTTCAACTAGCCAGATCTTTGATGCATCATTCGCTATCATATTAACAAACCCGCTCATGCCATTTTATTTTGCATTTCAATTGAATTTTATTGTTCACACATTTTTATTGTCAGTCAAATTATCAGTCAGATATCAAATGTAACACTATCTACTAAATTCTAAATCAGACTTGCAGGAAAATTGTCTTCACAAGGTGCTGCACAGTAACAATAAACAAATAAAGGAAAGCAGGACAATGTAGGATAGCTAAATACCTATGCATTTTACATGATTTGCTATAATAATATATGTAGTCTCTAGAATCTCGCCCCTGTTAAGTTGCGATCTAGAAGAAATCATAAAACATTTTTATATATCAATTCTTTAGCATTATCTCATTAATCATAGCGAGAGTGTAGATATATAGAAGTCATAATAGTATCTCATGAATCAGACCTAGATGGAATATATTCGGCATCTATAGGCTTGATACGATATCCACAAGCTATCACCTTTTTCCTCGGATATGGAATCGAATCGTTTAGAAAATTGGCAAAATTTCTTCGAACCGAAATTAATTCTACGAGAAAGCCCGGAATCGTCTTGATTTCAGATATAGGAATGAATGAGAATAGTTCTCTCATTGAGATTTGCTTTGATATTTTCAATTACTCTGAACAATATAAATGGAAAGTGACTTGGATAGATCATCATCCATGGCCAAGGCAAGTAATTAACAACTTTACAGGCCGTGTCGAATTGGTTCTTGATGACTCTGGGACTAAATGTGCTGCAGATTTAATGTACGACTATCTTTTAAAAGATAACATGATAGCTGCGAAGCTCGCAGATATGGCTCACACAATGGATTTTTTTACCAAAACGGAATATCTCACACCCGTAGCTGAGCTAATTCGTTATTACAGTAATTTCGAAGATTTTTATGAACGACTCGATAAGCTGGCCCGAAAAGCAACTATGGGTATCCTCTGGGATATAGAAATGCAAATCCACTATAGCAAATACGTCAAGTTGCGGGATCATGAGAAGGAACAATCGATTTCTTCTATGAGGATTAAAAATGTAGATGGTATGAAGGTTGTGTTTATCAGATCTTCTCCTTATATTCAGAACAGTCTATTCGCAGATGAATTATTTTCGTTAAGTGGAGCTGATGTAGTAATGCTTTACAATTCAAAGGGAGACGTGAGTATTAGACGAAATAACAGTTCGATTGCATGTAATGACATAGCAAGTAATCTATCTCTAGGTGGAGGTCATCAATTTGCCGCTGGAGCAAGTTTTCGTAGTAATCCTCAAGATGTTGATGCAGTTGTATCTGAATTAGAAACTGCTGTACGAGCCAGTCTTCCAATTCGAAGATCTAACAGATAGGTTTGCATTTGCTCCTACGAAATAATCAATTAGGCTTGGGCAGCAATTAATAATCAGTAAGGGATTTGAAGGGAAAATTCCTTAGCATTTGTGCAGCACTAAATATTGTAACTTCAATAATTAGAAATATTTCAAACGAGCTTGTCTAATATGCAATTCAGATAGAGTCTTCTAACTGGCGACCAAATACGATAAAAGTTTACCACATTGATTGGAGACTTGATATAAGCTATCTGCCTTTTCATGTTTTTAGTCATATATTACAAACGTATCTATTTTATTTTTCACCATGATTCTTGTGATCCTAATCAATATACAAGTCAGTCTATCTTTAAAACTACACAGCTTAAGTATGTAAAAAACTTTTAGATTCAAAAAAAAGAACGGTGAAGATCTTATTTCATATCTTTCTAACCTTAGATATTCTGAGACTCTTTAAAGTTTCAAAACATCATACTTTCATTGGAGCAGTTTTAGTTCTTGTGATACTTGTTGTGATACTTGTGGTGATGATGATGATGGTGGTGATGATGGTGGTGGTGGTGGTGATGATGATGATGATGGTGGTGGTGGTGGTGGTGGTTATATTTGGATGCTTGTGCATGGTTTCCTACTAAAGGACCAGACGCAAAAAGCACTACTATTGCAGCAATTGCCACAACAGTTATTGTTGCTGCTACGTTCTTGCTTAAATTTTGCATAGCTTCAGTTTAAAAAACATACTTATTAAGTGCTCCATTATGAAAAAATATCGTTTAGATATCAAATGAAGGTATAAATTCAACGAATTAACGATAAGCATAAAACTTTCGTACATATTGAGGCAGTTATCAGCAATATCATCCTAACCTGATCCTAGTGATCTATAAGAGACTCAATTGTACTTATTCACATTGCATAGACATTACTACTTGTCATTCTTCTAGATGGAATTTTCTATGTTATACGTATTCATGATGCTACAGTACGATCTCGAGATGCATGAAAAACTGCGGTCGGAATACAATATCAATACAATTTGATCCGGTCCAAGCATCTGAATTATGTCATAATTAATTTTATTAAAACTAGGACTTGTTGGTTTTAAGAATAAAGTGTCTTCGATTTCTAAAACTATATTACGTATTAAGACGTACCGTCAGTGGGATTTAAAATATGGAAATTGGACTTCTTTCAACGAGTATAAATTATTCTATGAATACACCAACTCTATAGTATAATACAGTATGAACTGGCCACATGAAATTAAGAATTGGACATTGGCAAGTATTGCCGCGTTTATATTATCACTTCTAATATCATTATTAGTCCACGTTCCGAAGGAAAGGGCGATAGTTGGATCTGCTCTGGCTGCAATACTGGTTTTTAGTGGCCTTTTATTCAGATTTAAGGGAAGGCAAGAAAAATCAGATATATAGTATACGGTATACGGTAAATATATCTTTAAATTATTAGAAAAGTATACACAAAGTCAAGTATTTACTTGCGATTGACATAAATCACAATAATGTGATTATTACATATTTCAAAGCTGTTCGTATACTTCGATGACCTATTCTTAATGCGATCACAACATATATTAGATAATTACTACTTATTAACACTCAACTTCTGATTGATCTCATCTTTAACTCTATAACATTGAGACCTGAACTCCAATCTAAACCAACGGATCATGGATAAAGACTTTAAATTTGATGGAGTGAAAATATTGAGGTTAATCTCAAAGTTAAGAAGCATGAGATTAGTTTAGATTGGCGAAATATTCTCAATAGCCTGCGGATAGTAATCCCCAACGTCGTTTACCAGGCTAGTCAAGACTGCGCAACACTATATGTACCAATTATACTCCAATGCCGTCTGCGTCGATTGTTTTCCTTTTGTGTTCGAATCATGCTAAGTATCCAGGGAGTCTACAAATCAATTTAATGACACAACAATCAAGATCAGTCGTTACGTACGAGTTTTCTCCTAATAGTTCTCTTCTTTACTACCTTAGGCTTAGCTGCATTTTTGTCTTCAGAAGGCTTTTCTTTTACCACTATTTTTGGTTTGTTGACTTCTTTAGTAACACCTCGTAAACTATCAACATTTTCTTTGTGGATTGTGTTTCTTAACTTGTCAACCGGTATGCCATATGATTTGGCAAGATGATAACTCTTTATTCCAGCCTCGTAAAGCTCTTTCAATGAATATCCTCTTCCAGCTCTAGTTGCAACTGTGTTTTTGCCTCTGGATTTAACGATAGGCTTTCTTATTTGTAATTTGTTTGGCAAATTCAATTGTTTTAATCTTGCACAATAATAAATATTTCTCGGTTTTAGATTTGGAATAAAATCTGTCTAATCCGAATAATCCTTTCAAATCTTTTATAAGCAGAAGTATAGTGTGACAAATCTCGGATAAGTTCGAATAGAAATCTAAATCGCCTTCTTAATTATGGTTAACTGTGAAAAGAGTAACGTGTATAATTGAAATAGAAAAAATCATGAATAAGCGTACGCTAACCCTAGGTCACCACTACATTATTTGTGTACGGGGAATTCAGTGATACGAAGCTACTTAATTATTAAAACTGGGCACGTAGAATAGGTTGCGACTCCCAATGCAACACTGCCAAGCAATAGTCGTTTGAATCCTGAAAGTCCTCTAGTTCCCATTACAATCAAGTCCGCTTTTTCCTCTTCAGCATACTCAACAATAGCAGATTCAATTGATAATTGAGTATCAACTAATTCTGTTCTGAAGTTGATTTGATTAGATTCTGCTTCATGCGTAACCTTTTCGAACCACTCTTTGGCTTTCAACGCTCGTTTTTCCTTATCTAATTCGGTGTCGTTGGGGGCCGGAGCAAGTCCATAGGATGATAACGATTTATGAAGTACTGTGATAGCAATTAATTTCGCTGAGTTATAATTGGCTAACTCAATTGCATAGTGTGCTGCGTCCCTAGAGGACTCTGAGCCATCGATGGCCAATATAATCTTTGAAAAGCCACCAACCGTGACACTATTAGAATTTATTGTCAATTTCGTATCATCTGCGATAACAGATACATGACTAATAAATACTGTATGCGATGAATTTATAAATAAATATAAAATCATTACGGCTTTATGGCAGCGTAGAATGGCTCTTAGGGGCGATACACACACTCGATTTGAAAATACTTGAAAGCAGTTAGATGATTGGTCACATATAGCAATTGTTCACGATGTTGCTGAGCATTCACAGTGGGCATTTCCCTGTAATTTTAAATTCTATATACAGCTAACCATAATTATTTAATAGTACCTTTACTGGATCAATGTCCGATTTGAATGGGCAAAATCGAGAAAGGCATTAACTGCGACGTTCAAGGTTGTGACGAAAAGGCAGAAAGGTCAATGAGTGGTTCGAAGGCAGCAATGGCCACTAGTCTTGTAGTAAACTCTAGTAAGAGGGTATATCTTTGTAGGACGCATTACAAGGAGTGGAAGAAGGACACTAAGGAAGATAGAGAAACTGAGAGAGCTCGTTGGGGATAGTCGATCAGTGCTCTTTCGGTTTTTATACTTCATTGGCTAATCTGGGTATGATCCTCAACTAAGATCTAATTTTCAGAAATCGACACAAATTTATTTTGATAGCAAATAGCTCCAGATGTCAATCTTCATATGGATTTTTGACGACTAATCAACGTTAAATATCAATCTTGTTCTAAGAACCTTGTTGTATACTTAAGATTGCTACACACCGGAAATCCTCATTTTTATAGGATAGCATTGGCACAGGAATCCGATTTGACCAACAATTGGAACTAGTGCTTGAAGCTCACTAGTTTGGTAGATAAAGGCGGTAGTAGATGTACTATCCTGATTAGAATTTATACAACATCGGAATAATTCGTAATAATAACGAGTAGGTTAAAGCGGAGATACGGTAGTCCAAAGCCTTTAATCCTACTCTCCTGCATACTTGTCTTCAACCAACAAATGCGTCTATTACAACTTCATTCAGATTTTGTAGAATACGAACCAATTGAAAAGGAAATTAACGAAGCTGAGGAGATCAGCTCTAATGCTAAGGAACGAATAGAAGATGTCGTATTGAATCTAATCACGGTAGAAAACGGAGATGATGATGAAGTAGTTTCAGCAGCTATTGAAGAAATGCATAGTTATTTAGCTAAGGTGAAAAGCAAGAAAGTACTGATCTATCCATATTCTCATCTAAGTTCAAATCTTGCTAGTCCAAAAATTGCATTTGAGCTGCTAAAATCTCTAGAATCATCAGCAAGGAAATCATTTGAAGTCTACAGGGCTCCTTTTGGATGGACCAAGTCTTTCAGTGTCAAAGTTAAAGGACACCCCTTAGCTGAGAATTTCAGGATACTTTCTAAAGGCGAATCGCCATTAAGATCCTCTCCTAAGTCGAATGCGGACAGTTCTGAGGATAATATCTCTCAAGCTCTACAGGCAGAAGAGAGATTAGCCTCATCTTGGTTCATAATGCAGGCTAATGGAGACATCATCCCACTGAATGAGTATAAATTCGATAAAGATGAGGAAAATCTCAAAATCCTCGCAAATTACGAAATCTTGAAGAAAAGAACAGTCGATGAAGTGCCTCCACATGTAAGATTAATGAAAAAGATGTCTATAGCCGACTATGAACCTGCGTCAGATGCAGGCAACATGCGATTCTATCCTAAAGGCAGACTAATGAAATCCCTGATAGAAAGATACGTTACTGATCGAGTGATTGCCTACGGTGGTATTGAAATTGAGACGCCTATAATGTATGATTCCAAACACCCTTCTATGGAGAGCTATTTTAATAGGTTTCCAGCCCGCCAGTATAGCATACTTTCCGATAACAATCGTAAATTATTTCTGAGATTTGCTGCCTGCTTCGGTCAGTTTCTAATGGCTAGAGACTTTCAGTTATCGTACAAGCATTTGCCCCTTAGGTTGTACGAACTCAGTAGATATAGCTTCCGAAGAGAAAAGAGTGGCGAGCTAGTCGGGCTACGGCGTCTAAGGGCATTTAGCATGCCCGATTGTCACGCATTGTGTAAGGACTTGGAACAAGCAAGGGAAGAATTTCTAAATAGGATCGATTTGTCCATGGATGTAGTAAACGGATTAGGGCTAACGTTTAGAGAAGACCTAGAAATGGCAATACGATTCACTGAAGGATTTTATCAAGAAAATAAGAACTTTCTGAGAGAAATTGTTAGCAAAGTTGGTAAACCTGTCTTAATTGAGATGTGGCGAGATCGCTTTTTTTACTTCACTTTAAAATGGGAATTTAATTTCGTTGACAATTTGGGTAAAGCCTCTGCCCTATCAACAGATCAGATCGATGTTGAAAACGGGGAACGATACAAAATCGAATTTGTAGATGAAGATGGTAGTATCAAGTATCCGATAATTTTACATAATTCACCTAGTGGAGCCGTAGAACGGGTTATATACGCATTATTAGAGAAGGCAGCTAAATCTACGAGAATGGGCAACAAGCCTACCCTGCCATTGTGGCTTATCCACACTCAAGTTCGAATAATTCCGCTTTCAAAACAACATCTGCCATATTGTGAGAAAATGCTAGACTATCTCAGTGGTATGGAAATTAGAGCAGATTTAGACGATCGAGAAGAATCAGTATCAAAGAGAATCCGAGAGTCAGAAACAGAGTGGATAAGATACACACTAGTAGTTGGTGACAAGGAAATACAGGAGGAAAAGCTTATAGTCCGTGATAGGGCTTTGGGAAAGCAACGAGTCATCATCTTAAAAGATTTAGTGGAGGAAATACGTACTCAAATCGCAGATAAGCCTTATCAAAGATTGAATCTACCGAGTCACCTATCAAAGAGACCACAAATAATGGTATGATATCCAAATCTTGGATGATGCGATCGAATTTTTATAGTCTTCGAATTATCAGATATTTTTGGAAAAACTCTAATCATTGTTAATATCTTGTGACTTAATATTCAGTCGTCAGATTATGAATTTTGATTGCTTGTTATTAATGAGCATATAATTAAGCTGACTAAACATCTCTAAACGACTGATGAAAATAAAAATAATCTAGATTTAAAAAGATTTCATGTATATCTTTATGGTAACACTGATTGCAAGCCAGCACCATGGCCGATGACAAAAAGAGATACAAACATTGTACTTGAAAATATAGTTCAATGCAAAGTGATCAGATAAAAAGAGTGATTACCACCAATTATAATTTAAAGAGCTGAATCACGCCGCCTAGCCTGTGCTTGATTATGTCAAATATAAGCGGAGTGGATTCATGCATAGCATGAGCTGAAAAATTCTTTAAAAAATTGGATTATTGTGAGTGAAGTTGTTAAATGTTTTATGATATCCAATTTAGAAAGTATATAGTATCTTCTTATAATCCATAAATTGGTGTTGTCGAATCGTGTAGGGGTATTTGGAGTTCTGATTACCCTATCGATACTTTGGGGCTCAAGTTTCCTGGCTATAAAAGAAGTAATAACCAGTATGCCTCCTCTCTTTGCTTTTGGGATCAGATTTGCAGTGTCTGGTGCCATTCTATTAATCGTTTTTTACTTTCATGAACCGAAAGGTAAGAAGCACGAATCGATAGATAGGCGGCACTGGAGGGATGGGCTAATAGCTGCCATATTCATAATCGTAGGAGGTCAGGGTCTGTTGGTCTGGGGTGCGCAGTACCTCACATCCGGGATGACCGCATTATTAAATTCCACTATACCTTTGTGGATTGCATTGTTGGGAGCTCTCGTCTTGAAACAAAAATTAACTCGAAATACAGCATTAGGACTTGTAGCTGGATTCGCTGGTTTAATTATTCTTGTAAACCCATTTAGTGTGAACTCGGCGTTGAATCCGCTCGGGGTCATCTCCCTTACTCTAAGCTCAATATTTTGGGCGATCGGTTCGATGTATTCCGCTAGATCATCAAGCAATTTGCATGTAAGCATTTTGGCCTCTGCAGGAATTTTGATGCTCATAGGAGGTATACTATTGCTTGGTACAAGTTTTATGGTCAATGAATTTGAAACTAAGCAGATCACGATTTCCGACCTGCGAAGCACACTAATCGCGTTCAGTTATCTGATATTCTTATGTACAGTAGTAGGCTATGCAGAATTCTTCTGGTTACTTGAGGTAGAATCTCCAGCTATAGCTAACTCGTTTGCCTATATAGTACCAATTGTTGCAGTACTCTTGGGATGGCTAATTTTCAAGGAGCAGATCACGGCACAGACTATTATTGCAAGTTGCATCATTATAGCAGGTGTAGCAATGATGGTTCGAAATAAGGGAACTAAGCCAATTTCATCTATGGTCAAAAAACGAAAGTGAGTATTAGAATGATAACCAGTTGTATCAAGCTACAATAGAGATTTGGTTTGTTGCCATTTTAACACTAATGTTAGGAGTATCCCGAGTTGAACTCGCACGCTATGCAAAAGAATTAAGCTTACTTAGTATAAAAAGACCTTTTGAATGCATATTTGAGATACAAAAATAGCTTGAAAAGCTGACGACTAGATTCACCATTGACTCGATAAGGGTATCTGACATGCCCGTTGGGATGTTTAAAATATGATTAGTTTCTTTTATCGAAGATTTCAAGCTTGCAATAGTTGCCTGCCATTTCTAACTGTGTTACTTTAGCCTCCGCCTTCATTTATATCCATACCCGTAGGCGTTAGATGTAGCCTATTATATTCTTCGAGCTCGTCCGAATCTGGCTTTCTTCGCAAAGTTCGAATCACGTTGTATACAAATATAAGTTGAGTAATCCCGATACACAAGGCGAAGAATAATAGCCAGGGCATCGCCCAATCGAAGCTTGCCGGAATTTCTGCTTCTCTACGAATTGCTCCTTGCATACCTATATAGTTGAATAACAATGCGAAACCGAAACCGCCGAAAAGTGTTAACCAAAAGTGACATTCTCCTAATGTCTTACTCATATGCTTCTTTGTAAGATCTGGAAAGATCGCATAAATGATTCCAAATGTCATGAGAAGTGGACCTAATAATAACATGAGATGAATATGTGATGGCATAGCCATTGTATTATGAAGATAAATATCTGCACCCCACATTCCCATCTCTGCGCCCTGGTAGCCGCCAAACGCCCAACCTGCAAGACCTGCCAGAAAAAATCTGGTTGTTATGTTCCAAGAGATCTGCGAGCGCCAAATGAACAGGAGCGCAGTGAAAATAGTTAATGCTGAAGGAAAAACGATGCCCAAGGAAGCAGTCTGTGCCATTATCTGAAGCCAAACAGGATTAGGCATATCCATAAACACATGATGAGAAAAAACGAGGATAGAAAACATGAAATAGAACGGCCAAGGGCGATAATTCCATTTATTATACTGTACTCGTTCCCTTGCATATCTTGGTGTCAAATAGTACATAGCGCCAAGAAAGATCAATAATGGGAAGTATACGATAGGATGTCCAAAAAACCACCACGCATTTTTAGTCAACAACCAATTAGTTGAATCAAGGGCAATTGATGTGGAACTCTGCTGCAAGGAAACAAATCCTTGTGTGAGCTGAAAAAAAAGACCAGGGTTACCAATTAATTGTACCATGGCAGTAACAAAAGCTGCAACCAATAAGATAGGTACCGCGGGTGTTGTATCTCTTAATTTCTTTGTGAACCAGCTATTAAATCCTAGTAACGCCATCCATCTTACCGCAGAAGGAAGATAAGCCATATGTGTGTGATCCAAGTCCTGCTGTGGATAATCTTCATTTTCTTTTTTTGCGGCTCTCTCTCCATGTCTCGATGCGAAG
The DNA here is from genome assembly GCA_036557905.1 of Nitrososphaeraceae archaeon. Classification (GTDB taxonomy): domain Archaea; phylum Thermoproteota; class Nitrososphaeria; order Nitrososphaerales; family Nitrososphaeraceae; genus JARBAU01. The sequence goes on from DATBGR010000042.1 coordinate 11,983, forward strand.
AACTGAGTTCCAACAGGGATTTTGCCACTTAATAATGTAGTTACTATTATAACGCAGAAAATAGTAATTCCTATTCCAACCAAAAGATCTGCTAACAGAAATATTTGAGCAGCAGTTCCAGTCCATGTGATACTTGGTTGACCCGGCAGGAAAATTAGAGGCATGAGGTTATACCAGCCTACACCTAAAGAGGACACAGGTGAGATGAATATAAGTATCACACCTGCCTCCATAACACCTAAAGAAATCTTAGCCCATCTCATACTTGACAATGGTTTCCTGCCCCACTTGCTTGTGGCATAGTATCCAAACCACACTGTGTTCATGGACATGACACCAAAAAACATTGCCTGCCCATGGGATGTTAGTAGAGCATAAAACAAAATATTTTGTGGTGCAGAATGAAGTTGGTCAGAAAGGGGCACTCCAAGTTGTATTATGCGCATTCCAAGTGCACACACACCTGCTATTATGAAGTTTGCCAGCATTATTCCAATAAATAATATTACCAACTTCTTGAGATCAGGTGATATATCATATTGTGGTAACTGCGGAGGTTCTTGAGGATAACGATCTTGATGCTTTTTTAACATCTATTTGACTTACCCTATAGCATTTTGGGAACTATGTGGATATTCCAGAACTCGAGGTTGTAGAGATTACTTTTATTTGAGATGTCATATATGGGTGCGCATAACCGCAATATTCCAAACATCTTACCAAATATATCCCTGGATGTTTAAACGTGAAAAAGAATACATTATCGACTCTAGGGATGACTTGCATTTGAAACATTAGCGGAGATCCGTCAGATGATTTAGCGAAAACACCGAACCCGTGATTGACATCGACAGAATGGGCAACGAATTTTATTGTTTGCCCAGCTTTTAATGTGATGTAAGCTGGTTGTCCAGCCTTTAGTGGTCCGCTGTTCTGTTCGTTCATTAACCAAAACCACTGACCAGCAAATACATTTACAATCTTGACGTCATCGCTGCGATTATCAGAGGATACAACTTTATTTGCCGAAGAGAATGCCACTGGTGGCATCCAGGGGTAGCTCGCAGCCCACAGATATATCAATAGCAACGCAACTCCTATAGCCCAATAGGCTTCTGGGTGATGTTTTGTCTTTGATGCAAAGCTTTGCACCTTGAATTTATAGGAAGTAGTTGTTACTATCACAATTAAAGCTAGAATAGTTGTCACTATGCCAATAAAGAAGAGTAGTAATAACGTACCTGGGCCCCATCCGTAATCGGCAGCCAGATTAATCATGTTGATGAAAAAGCTATCATTACAACTACCCTACCGTGGAGAAAACCTGAGGATTTATTTGTTCCGAGATAATCCAACTTTTTTAATTCCAGAGTCATGGACAATAAAATCTCCCATCATACCTAACCATAAATGACCTCGTACCATACAAAAGTATTTAAAATTACCTGCTTCTTGAACTAGGAGAGTAGTTTCAGCACGTGCACCTGGTAAAATAAAAGAATTGATCTGACCTTTGCTAAATTTCTGGACACATCCAGGACAAGGAATAGCTGCCAAGGCATCATAAGGAATATTTTTCATGCGTTCAGGTAGAGTTTCATTGTCTGTTTTCTTTAGTAGATCTAGGCTCTGTTTAGACAATTTGGCTATTCCAAAATTATGTGCCATGTATCCAGCGTTAATTACTGTGATTTGAACAGTCTCTCCTTTATTGAGAGAAATTGTTGGCCCGCCTGTGGTACCATTAAACCCGTACTCATGTTGTATAAGAACTAATTTTTTGTCAACTTTCAAATGTTGCGATGTATGGTTCGAATTCATTGAGGGAATTAGTGGCAAATGGAGTGTAACTAATAGTTTGCTTATTCGATCCTTCAATGAATCTCTATGAGGTACCTCTGAAAATAGCCCTGCGCCTATTGTAAGCATAGCAGAAATAGACAATATGAAACCTATAACCAATACTACCCGACGGTTAACAATATATGGTTTAAGTGGTCCTCCTCCGACTGTCATTACTTAACATTGAAACACGAATATTTCACTATTAAAAGATGTGTCTTCTACTTCTGGGATCGAATCAAAGATTGAGTCAAAACATATTCGCGGATTTCCATTTCTTATTTACATATAATTAGACATTTTCGTGGATTGATCTCAATTTGTTCGATTTTAGTAATTCATGACTTTCCAATGCAGAGTTTATGAATGCATATTCGAATTAAAAAATGGGGCTAAAAGTGCGTAATCCAGAGGGCAAATCAAGATCGTGTCGAATACATGCTTTGGTCATATTCGCGAGAAACAATAGCAGTTGTAAAAATCAATTTATGAAACATTTTTACGATGAACTTTGTCATAGTGAAAGATTAATTTATAATCATTTGAGCTCGCATCACTTCACAATATAGGTCTGGTCATTAATCCCCTTGGTGACAAAATGCAAATAGTCAACTTTTCAACCGATATTTCTCGATAGGCACGGTACCCTCTTTATATGTAATGGTCAATAAATCACCAACTTTATAATGGCAATTCGAAATAGAGCGTGGTTCACGATCTGATGACTCTACAATACATGTTCCTTGATCATCTTTAATGACAACCCGGGCAGTATCAGAAACCTCCTTCCTAAAAAGATCCTTTAGAGGAAAACCAAATAGGAACTGAACGCCGAAAACCGCACCGATTATAACCAAAATAGCAAGGGCTGCCATTTTCTTGCCAGACATTCTAGAGAGAGGAGACGAGTCTCTATCTGAATCAGAATCGAAATCATATCCCACTAACGATGCACAGTATTCATTGGGTTGGTATGCAATTTAAAAATATATCATCGCGAGGCCCATTTACCAGTGAAGTTGCGGATGCACAGAATGGCCTGATTTATTGCTGCACAATTGATCGAGGACGAATTTCAATTTCGAATCACAGTCTATGCTTAAGCTTTAATCATATCCCACTATGCGGGATGAAATAGACTCGAATTTCGGGCAGATTCGGAATCACTTATGACACCATCACAGTATCTTAATCTCAAATTAATCTAATTGATTTCAATATTTCTTTATTGAATCGGATGACCGTTGCAAGTTAATTGATTTAATCAGGTCCAGAGCCGATATTAGATTGGATAAAAAAATCGATTGTTCCTTGCACTTCTGATTTGGCCAGGGATGCTTACAATAGTCAAAGTTAAGAGTATGGGCCAATTAACTCTAGTATTTAGGCATAGATTATGACAGATAGACAAATAGATAAGAACGGAAATTATATCGAAGAACAGGAAACAGGGATAAAGTCTCTTAAGAAAACAGTGATAACTGGTGTAATACTTATTTTGTCTGTCGGTGCCATCACACTATTCTTAGAAGGCATAGTTCCCGAAACCTATCTGAAATACATAAAGATAGCAGAAGTGGGTATTATTGGGTACTTCTTCATAGTGGTAGTAAGCGAAGCGATCTACAGGGTGACACGTGATTACTTTCGAGATACTGCCAAGGCAATAAAGGCTTTCATAAAAATCACCTCAGCAATCATATTTACAGCCATAATCCTTTCATACCTCAGCAATGATCCATTTCTAGCAGCGTCTATCACTACTGTAACGGGCTTAATACTTGCATTTGCATCGCAAACAATTATCGGTAATATGATTGCAGGGATGTACCTCTCACTTACACGACCATTCAAGATTGGCGATAGAATAACAATCGTTGGCCAAACAGGGACAATCTTTGAAATAGGTCTACTTTATACAAGACTGTTAACTGAGCAAGGGGACACTATTTTGGCGCCAAGTTCTGTATTAGCAAATTCAGCCGTAGTATTATATAATGATCAAAACAAGCCTTGAGAAAAAGTGCTCCAGGAAGTATTTTTTTCACGATGACTACATCTGAAAATAATCGAATTTTCATTCTGTATTGATTATTAGTTAGGTATAAAGCACGCATAATCAATAATGATATCTGATGTCGATAGAGAGGAGAAATAAAAACTCGAATACGTCTACCAATAAATCATTAGCAATAGTCACTGTTGCTACTTTACTCGTCACGACATTTGGAATCTTTGTTGTCATTGGCTCAATGAATGGGATGACAATATTTGCACAACCTGGGTACCCCACTGGAGAAGGCCACTACAACTTCGGTACTATTTCAAGTGTTCAGCTTGATAAGACTGGCAAGCCAGAATGGGTTCTTTCCGGACATTGGAAATCAAATCTATTGAATGCATTTTCGAACTCCACCGCTGGACATGGCAACCAATCATTTACGCCAGTATTTGATGCAGCACTTAGAATGGTCATGGTAAATGGATCTGCCTTACATTCTCATGCAATTACCAACTTCAAATTATTGAAAGTGACATCCCCGAACAATAATACAAAGGAATTCAATGGCACGGTTACTGCAAGTATGAGAAACGGGCCAATTACTGAAATTCCAGTGAGCATAAAGTTCCTTGGAAATAATGTGATAAGCGTATGGCTTGATCCAATGAAAATTAAGAATCATTACGGTAGTACTCCAATTTTCGGGTTTGAGGTCAATCCTCAAATCAGACCAATGCCCCCTAGAGGACCCAGTCACTAGCCCGCATCTAGATCACACTATCTTTTTTCGTCATTTTTTCCGTCACGACAACACTTGGCTACTATAAAAATCAGTTAGAATTCCTAATTGAGATCTACATTAGTTCTACAGTATCTCATCATAATATTCGAGCTTTCAGCGAGAATATCCTCATTTTATTCTCATTATTCCAATGCGGTAGAAGCACAGTTTTCTACAGATTAACTAAGTATCCAATTGCTTTCAGATGAGACATATCTGAGCATTCGAGCTGATTTAACATGAGTAGGTAATTAGGATCATTTTCGTAAGAAAGGTTATTATCGATAGTTAATTTTTTATATATGTAAGAGTCCAATCCCAATTCATGCTAGAGGAGAAGAAAAACCCCAAAATTAGCGGTATTTGCATCTATCTATGCGGCTCGGTTCTAATTAGCTTTCTCGTATTGGGT
>DATBGR010000043.1:0-6545 GCA_036557905.1 Nitrososphaeraceae archaeon
CTTCACAACACACAATTTAGTCCTTATTAACGATATAATGATCATAACTTTGCAGATTTATCTGGAAAAGAAAATAACCTCGGCAAAATACATAAAGACATGCGTATAAAATTCACAACGTACTTCTGTTATTCATCTTAAGCTATCCTAACTCAAAGACTTTTGTGCTATAGCAATGGATAGAATTGATTCCCAAGAATTGATAAGCAGGCATACTAATCACATGCTTGAATCGTTACCTTAACTCTTTTTCCTACCATTGAAGCTGGAAGAATAATATGTGATGAAGTACCACATTTTCTTACAGTATATTCAAATGCCATCGAGTCTATTTTTCTATTCTGTTTTGGCATTATTATTATTCTATCCTATCACTCTTCAATAGCCATCCTAATATTCTTATTGTTATTACTCAACATCTTCTCATAATCTTCAATGACATATCAAGTAATGCGGTAACGTAATATTGATGATCTCTATGATGAGACCCCATTTTTTCTTTTATCTTGACAAACACTCCAGAGTCATACCTCGCTATTAGCTAAAATTTCATTTACTGGCATTACAGGATATAATCCATCATATTTCACATTGTTTCGTGTCTCACCTAGTCTCATAGCGACCTTCATGTTTAAATTATCATTAATCTTGTTCATATCTCGGTATTCACAAAATAATCCTCCCTTGCAGATTTTTCCTGTGTTATCTTTCTTTCATCCATGTTTGCATCATTTGTACCAGATATCACATCTGTATTATATACTGATATAGATATAAGTGTACTGTTACAAATATAACATTATCTGAGTTTTGTACTGATTGGCTAGGCTAGATTTGGCCTCACGTCTAGTAATTACTAATTCTGCGTCTGCCGGTGCTATGTTTACTATTAGCTTTCTCTGGAAGTGTTGAGGAGATACGCAAGCATTAATCATATTTTTTAGCTTGTGAATCCCGTATCCGGTCTTGGATAATATAATTATAGGATTAAGTATTATTATCAGATCGTTAGCTATATTCTTAACTAGTTCTGTTGAGCTTGTTGCATCATCGAATTTAGTCAACACCACAAGAAATCTAGATTTGTTTTCTGGTCAACATATACTCTTGATACATTTAACTCTGCATCTCCATGCTAGTTCAAAGCTCATAGAACTATTATTCATAGTGTGAAATATAATTACGAAAAACAAAAATTATAGAAGATAATTTGTATTACTATTTCTTGATGTCCTTACGCCAAGCGTCCAAATAGAAAGTAAATAGTTACTCCCTTTGATTAATCTAATATGCCAATTTTGCAATTATTGGTGATATTTAGATACTTCCTTTTGAATATCATTACCTCATTCATTAGGCAAGTATTCGGTGGAAATGCATCCACAATATTTAGAATTATGATTTAAACAGTTAAGCAACTACTTGTTACAATTCGATTCGATATAACTTAATATAAAAACAAGTGTTAGGACCTTTTCTAAAGCTATCAATTAATCGGTATGGTTCTATTTCTAAAGATCTTATTTCTCATGAAGATTAGGAGATTAATACCACCAACTCTTTGTATCTACAGGTTGCTGCTCATAATATTTCTCTAACTCGCCTAGCCTTTCTAATGAGCCATTGTTAGCTCGAAGTTGACAAAAGGAGGAATCATTCCGGATTTTTTGTAAAATCGTAACAACCTGTTCATGCGTAGCACCATGTTTTATATCATAGTTTATTTGTCGACAAACAATACCTATTCTCCCGTAGCGTTTGTTATTTCTTTTTTCCCAAGAAGTTGCATTTTCAGCCAGACCTGTTACATATTTCAAAACCATTTTTTCTAAATGTTTAGCATGCCATTCCATCATTGGAAAACTGTTTTGTATCATAAGATGCTACCACCCATATTCATATACTATACTTATAGTTATATAAATGTAAAATTACTATGATCCCGGCAAGATGCCGAATTGATTTATCTCCATATGATGAGTATCTTGTACTGCTTATTCATTTGTAAGTAAATCGTAATTGAGAGGCGACTTTAATTGGAGTGTAAGACTATGCGAAGTTAACGTATTTCTTCGCTGTAGAGACATCCAAATAGATTTAACCATTTAACCATTTTTGTACATACCTCAATTTACGACTTTTCTTCCTATGGAAAATATCCATCAAGTCAATCAGTTCTATCCTATATGCATTACATGTCCACTTGTATGACACTTCACGTATATGAAGAATTAATGTGATGATTTAATTTCGAAAATTGATAGGATTGCTGATGAATACAAGGTAATGGTATCGGAAGAAACTTGACAGATGGTCTCAACATCCCTTTGAAATATTCGATAGAAATCGCTTTGTCCAGACTCATAATTCTCTATTTTGATATATCCTATCTTAGAACTCCATTCAAGTTCAAAAGCAACCCAAAGCCAAATTGGTTAACTTAAACCATCTTCGTTTAGGGGTTTTATCGAGCGTCAATCGAATATCTATTCTTAATCCGTGTCCAATTTCTCACTACATCCAGTATCAGAAACGTAAGTTTATTACATTAAATCAATAAAGAAATGGTCTATAACCCAAAAACCAAATTGGAGAAGGATGCAGTAGAAGATAAAAATCATACGCTGGTGCAATGAAGCATTTGAACATTCATTAGGCTAGAAAATTTTCTTTCGTATGATCAAACAAAGTCCTCTAAAATGGAACTTATTATATTATGGACACAATCCAAAGAGAAATATCAATAGTTCTTAAGGGAGGACTGTACAATATTAGATTTATAGATAGATATTCTGACAGCTTGGCAGCGATTCTGCGCATTAATCCTAAAAATGGTTATCAAAGAGTTGTGCAAGACAGAGATAGCATTAAACATCTTGAAGTTTTTATCAATGGTCAATGGATACATGATACTAAATGCGGAGAATTTACAAATAAAAACGTGTAACAAGATAAGGCATTAATCATGTACATTAATACTACGGTTAGGATTATCACCTATATCCAGGCTCGAAATTGATCGGAAATTGCTCTTTGCTCTAATTGGAGGAGACCAATAGAGAATTAACGTTTTATCTCAAATTCAGGATCCTTCATTATAAGATGTCCAATGTCACCTTTGGCTCTTGATTCTTTCACTAGCAGCAGTCTTTCATTTCCCTAGTCTGCTCTTTATATATCTCGGATGCGTAATACTATATCATAGTAAATAATACGATATACAATCGCAGAAACGTACTATATACTGTTTCTACTAGTCGATGCTTACACTGAAGCCACCAGGAATATGCACTTTTCCCCCCATCATCGTTTCCCGACCGTTAATTCTTCCTATTGATGCATTCGCTAGGATATTTCGGATTTCTTCGGGTCGACGTCGACTAAAGCAGTCGAACCTATTGATGACTATACCAGCAAGTTCGAAACTAGCAGGATGACAGAATCAGTATCCGAAACCACGCAAACTGGCGGCAAGATATCTCACAGTAAATACCTTGCAGCTATAGGTATGAACTGTAGATTTGAATTGATATAAATGGATACGCTAGTGAAGCGGGTTTGGTGGAATACAGGACAAATTTGACTCAAATATTCCACCCAGAAAACAAGTAGTAATATAGTGTGATAATTGATTCAGTGGGATATGTCCGTTTATAGAAGTTGAGTTGTCTTTCTTATTTATTCTTGTTCGTATTGTTGTTTGACAACCTTTTTCTCAAATATATAATTAGGGAGCGGATTTTTGGTGGCATGGTAATGTGTGTGGTTTTGACATAAGGTTTTCTATCCCTTGCTTCAATTGTGATCTTGTATTCAAAATGATCGGTGCCACGTTGTAGTCGTCCGAGTTATGATTTTGTAGGTTTCTCAAAGAATTCTGCATTATCTATTAACTGCTGCAATTTGAACGCTTCAGCAGGATCAAGACAATCTGTACTGAGATATTAGTATTTACTCCATGTATCCGCTACTTTGCTCAAAGTATGTTTTCATATACCGTATATGAGATTTCGTAGTATTCCCTGTATGCTTATTTTTTACAAAGGACCTTGGCTGTATCAGGGCTCTTTTTAGGAGTAATATCTACCCCTTCCCAGCGTTTGCACACAGCATTTTGTTCTTTGCAGCCTTTTCCAAAGAGGATGTTGCAATATCAAACGTATTATCTATAGATAGCCGAATATCATATGCCTATGATGGATTGTTTAGTTCAGGATAGCTTTCTAGGATCGTGTCCTATCTCTTGCATAAGGGCTTGATGCTTTTGTGTGAGAAAACTTTCGAGAAAGTATAAATTTACCATAATTATGGTAATACTTGTTGATCGTATCCCCTTTGTCATATATCCAACTACTTGGCATCATAATGCTGGTATAATTCATTGGTAGTCACCACAAGTATCATTAACAATAAAACTTACTTGATGACGTTTATAGCTTGGTCCGTAATCATTACTGATGTAATCATTGGCACCTTTCTTGACGTTTTGGGAAAGCCTCTTAATTCAACTTTTGGTCTAATATTGTTTATAACAATGAGTATCGCTGTGTTTTTTGCAGGTCTGTATGCCCTTAGAGATTTTATGCTTGCATTGCGCAAAGAACTTGAGGCTCCATCGTTTTTTAATAGACTATACAAGGCAACACCTATTTTTCTTTATGCACTATTAGTCATCTTTGGAGCTATCATTATTGAAATGGTGTTATTTTCACATTATAGCAGTTTCCTGCTGATTCTAATTCTCTTAATAAGTACAGTGGCCATTTTATTCCTTGGTTTTCGCACTTACAAATTCTTGTCATGGTTCAAATCAAGTCTTAGCAAACGACACAACATCATGATATTGGCATTTGCTGTATCAGCTATGCTCCTTTGCATCAGCACGACAGTCGCTATTACACTTGATATAAAGGAACTAGTGGTTTCAAGACCACCCTCCATAGATCCAAATTTCCCTGCTAGCAATTCTATGGCTAGCAGACATTTAACTAGTACAGAACTTATCATTCATCTCTATGGATTTCTTGTCCCTCAAGTTACTGCTATTGCTATCGCAGAAACAGTTGCGGTTGCATTTTTCCTTCGTTATTTTAAGGATCGGATAGGAAGAGCAATATTTTGGACAATTATAATTTTACCACCTGTACTCTTTTTAACTGGGGTATTTGGTCCTCAATTTTTAAAGTCAACTGCAAGTCAGATTGTATATATGGACCCCAAGTTCCTTATGTTTAGGGTACTAGGTACCGCAGGATGGGTTCTAGCTGATTTTGTAATAGCTTTTGCATATATTTTAGTAGCAAAAACTCTTAGACGGCAAATTACCTCTTCTCGTAAGATCATTAACTATTTGATTATAGCAGCATTTGCAACCATTTTAATTTCTCCAACGACCAATAACTGGATAACCAACAATTCTTATCCACCCTTTGGAGCAATCCAACGTGCCTTTGTTGTGCTTGCTTCCTTTCTATTTAGCTTAGGAATATATTCTGTCGCGTTGTCAGTGGCCCAAGATGCAGAATTGCGTCATTTAGCCAGAAAATATGCAAAGGATTATGCTCTGCTAGATACTTTAGGCAATGCAAAAGAGAACGCAGAGATTATGCGAAAGGTTCTAAACCTAATTCACAAACACCTAGATGCTATGCAAAAAGAAACAGCAGTAGAATCTCCAATGTTAGATGATAACGAAGTTAGACAATATTTAGAGTATGTAATTAGGGAGACTAGAGGAAAAAAGGATGACAGAACATTCGACGTCTAGCTTTAGGCTTAGTGGCCAATGCTTGACACAAATAGGGATTTTATCATGTTCCAAAAGAAGGTCGGAGGGGAAGAAGACCAGGAGTGAACAACTACCAGTCATAAACCGGTAGCCTCTTTCGAGTTTCCCTTGTCATCATTGTACTCTAATCTGTAGTATCAGGAGCTATGGGTATGTTCATAGTAATCCCTACTTTGGAAATGTATCCCAAAAGCATGGTAAGAGATTTAAAAGAAGCATTTCTATCGACATTCTCTTCACTACCAGTTTTGCACACAGACAATCCCTGCGTCCTTCCTGTTCCTCGCTGGTTACACTTTCTACAAGTTTGCGATGTCCGAATCTCGAATATTTTGATTACTTTGACATCAGCCAGGGCAGCCTTTTATGTCAAGTATTCTGTAAACTTGAAATACGAATATCCGGAGAGTTTCCTGTTAATTTTCCTTCCTCTTACCCTTCCTACTTCCTCCTTCTTCTCTCAGTTTCGCCACCCTTGAGTGTGCCTAATTCCTTTAGCGCATTTGTTTCTACAGACCGATTGACGAGCTCTCTAGTGATTTTATGTATGGTGTTATTTGCAATTCTCTTCTCATGATCTCCTATCTTCCTTATAGTATCATTATTTCAATCCACAGTTCGTCTTTAACAGCCTTGACCGGTGCTCCATAATCAAATATTTATAGTAGCAAGGAATCTGACGTACTATTAGGTGGAAGAAGTGAAGGAGAATAAGGTAATGCTAAATGATTTTGAGATAAGGTATCTGAAATCTGAA
>DATBGR010000044.1:0-3447 GCA_036557905.1 Nitrososphaeraceae archaeon
ACTCCGAGAGCTGTAGGAAACACGCTTGCATCACAAACATACAAGTTATCAAATCCAAATACCATGCAATCAGAATCTACCACGCATTCTTTTTCACTATTGCCCATCCTATTTCCTCCTTGTGGATGTGCTGAGCCTAGCATAAGGTTATTCGGATTCTCTCTCACTGCATCCTTTAGTTTTGCAATGTCAGATTTAGTCCTTATCTCAGGAACATCCCTGTGTGACGTAAGTACAGATTTAGCGCCAATGCTAAACCACATTCTTGCCAGGACTCCCATGCCCCTAGCCATATCTTCTATGGTCTGATCTGATAAGTTATAAATAACTTTAGGGTTACCATTATAAGATATCAAAATTTTTCCTACAGATTCATCCCGTGACAATATTCCGGCCATGGTATATCGATTGTAGTTTTCCATCATTCTTGCATGATCATATCCCAGGGTAGGTATAGCAAGTGCCATTTGAAAAACTGGTAAAAATATGCTTTCTATTAAAAATCCTCCTTTTTCTATTCCATTTGTTACGCCAAATTGGTGACATGTATAGGACATTGGAATTCCTCTGTTACCAAAAATTTCTTCATCAAATAATCCCATAACAAAAGGTGCAGGATGTAATGCAAGGCCTCTGCCGGTTTTTTGACCGCCTATTTGAGACTTTTGTAAAAGATTTGAAGATGCGATAGCACCTGCAGAGACTATAACGACTTTAGCGTTGACACGAATTCTATATGTCTCAGAACCACTGGGATCAATAAATGTTCCATTGACTCCTGTAGCAATCCCATTGTCATATGTTATTAAATCAGCACGGCAATTGCAATATGCGTTATAGTCTACTTTCTCATTATTCAGCGCGTCATGAATAAAAGTTACCAACATACTTTGTTTAGTATCATAATGGCATCCCATATGACAGAAACCACATTTTACACATGATGTAAGAGATGTATCTGATAGTGAAGGTCCACAGTTTCTATGATTCTTCGAATGGATAATCGGTTTTGCATCGATCAGATACTTTTCACATGCTTCTCTAAGTTTTTTTGCATTAGTATTTAGCTCGTCTTCTGTAACTTCCTGTACATTGATGCGCTTTGATACTTCTTCGTTAGCCTTGTCCCATTCAGATTTTGAAATTGAAACGCCCATTTTGTGCCACTGCTCAATAACAATGTCAGGAATTCTAAAACAAACGGCATCGTTTATCACCGTTGATCCGCCCAAACATGATCCCTGAGCGATAGCAATTCTTAAATTGGAAGTAAAGTTTGCACCCGCATTCTTCCACAAAATGGGAATCATGTCTGCCTCTCTCTGGTTCATCGACTCGCCGTCGTAATATGGGCCTCTTTCCAACACAACCACTGACTTCCCAGCCTGTGCAAGTTTAGCACCCAGTATTGCGCCTGCTGCACCTGAACCAATTATGCATACATCTACATTGCAGACTAGATCAGAGTTTATTACCTTGTAACTTTCCTTGCGTCTTTCAAAAATTTCGGTTCCGTAAATGCAATTTGTCATTTTCTTTGCTCCCATGACAGTTTGTGGCTATGGTTTGGTGTTTGCCACGGATACCTAGGAACCTGTGGTCCATCATATCCAATTTTATTCCATATTGCTTGGTTCGTATAGATTAGCCATGCATTAATAGAACTTTGTAAAAGTCTGAAATTCCTTTCAAATTCACTATTGTCTAGCGTGATAGTGTCGCCTACAGATGAAAATGCCGATATGATCCTCTGGTTATTCCAATAAAGGTCAGAGATTGGTAGTTCAGTTTTCTTTTCTTTCGAATCCAGGGTAATATTTACTGCGATATTGACAGTGTCATTTGTTTTTTCATCGGACTTTATCTCAACTTTTTCTGTTCTATGAAGTATTTGCCCATCTTCATTTCTAACTATTAAATAGATTTCAGGGCTCTTCTCTAGCCAACTGTCACTAAATGTTGAATCATCAAAAGCAATTTCAAATGAGCCATCTGCAGCTGTCCTTGATGATCCTAAAAGATCATCATTATGATCCTCAAAAAAACTTTGGTCGCTATCCATTGCCTGTGAGTATAAATTACCTAGAGGTTTACCATTAGCGTCTATTATTTTTCCTTTAATTAGATACTTAATCATATATGAAAACCGTAGTTCTACTATAAATGATTTTACTATCTGTTAAAAGTTGACATGCATGTAACCAAAATCATAATTATATTTAATCCTAAGTAACATCAACGTATGAAGTAAATTTATTATTTCGGCAAAATATGAAAGAATGAATTTGTCTCATCCTTGAGAACAAAATGGCCTACATTGATATATCCTAGGCTATATCAACTTTAAGTCTCTAAGACGATGAGATATATTAACCGATACAAGTATTTAGTCCAATGGTCTTTTTACAAACCTCAGTACTAGCTTTGGTAATGAAAACTCTTTACCATCTTTTTCTTGTTTGGCCTGCCACCATATCAGTAAACCTGCAGCAAGTGATCTCCCCACCAAGCTCCAAAATATCACTGCCGCACTAGGGAATCCAATAGAAATGGACCAAACTCCGTACGCTCCTACGGGATTGTAATAGAATGGAATCCATTTATTAATATCACAGGTATTAGCAAAACTTTCCGCATTTGGCGTATTGAGATACCATAGTGGTAAAGCATGTGCATCTAACCTTATGACACCCCAAAGTGGCGAATCCATTACCACGGAAGAGATTAAAGCGCCAGCTACAAATAATTCTACTTTCTTGGGGGTCCACCAAACTAAGAACAGTCCTGGAATCAAATGTCCGATAACGTTCCAAGATTGGTATGACAGATCCCCCCCAAATAAATTTCCAACAGGAATGATCACACATTTTTCATTACAACTCTTTGATTGCAATTCTTCTTGATTCAGACAATAACCAGCAGAATCTAAAATGTTGAACCATATTCCATACAATACGGCTATTGCAATTACAATTAGAATTCGCCTCCTAGTCCAAGTCGGTATTAATAAGTTGTTGTTTATTAGACCCAATTAATGGTAACAAATATACCTATAAGTTCTATAAAAAATGTTCTATTACTACAATATGAATTATCAATCACTTTAATAGCAAAATTACATAAAACTTCGGAATCCAACATATCTCACGATACTTAATAAGTACTCCGTATGAAATATTTTTCAATGGAAAAAAGCTAGATTTGGACGGGTGATTATTACTGTGACTGAGACAATTACCTTATCGACTCTCATCCTATTGTGCTAATCTATAATTATTTATTGAAGTAACTTTTTAGACTAATAATCAAATTTAGATTAGATCCAATTATGAGTATCATTTCTTATTTTCTATTTAACCCTAATTGAATAGGTAATATCAGCATTATTTGTATTTGCTGCTCCACTCAAGGTTGTTGGTCTCACGTCATTGACATAACGGATAGTAT
>DATBGR010000045.1:0-3814 GCA_036557905.1 Nitrososphaeraceae archaeon
CACCGATGTCCTTGATTCATGTAAGGCTACAAGTATTTTAGAAAACGTTTTTCTCTTAATTATTTTATGCATTTTTGTTTCTATTTTCACTTATTACATTGGCTTCTAAAAAAATGATTTGACTTGCATATCATTTTATAGTAAAATATAGGAATCGAATAGACCATGAGTTTCAATGCTCTTGAGTGAGTAAATCTTATTCTCGTGCACCCGGGATATCTGAGATAATTTTGAATTCTATTATATTTTTATTGTTATTTATTGCGTAACATATATGATATTATCACCTAAATTCTTCCTTAGTTAGAAAAT
Organism: Nitrososphaeraceae archaeon; assembly: GCA_036557905.1. Classification (GTDB taxonomy): domain Archaea; phylum Thermoproteota; class Nitrososphaeria; order Nitrososphaerales; family Nitrososphaeraceae; genus JARBAU01. The sequence goes on from DATBGR010000045.1 coordinate 313, forward strand.
AACCCGGGTATCTAGGGTGTTGACGACTTTTCTATCCAATTCTATGGCGGGATCTTACAATTACACACATCCAAACCACTAGCGATAATTATGTACGGAAATAGTGCCTTTTCCAATAAAATGTGAAACATATCACATTAAAAACATTTTCTAATTTGAGAGATCGAATATACACTGACGTCTTTGGAAGATGTTAAAATTCAGATGCATATTTATCATGAGTAACGCGTCTGTACCATTTAGCTATCACTTCAAAATAATTTAATCATCGTTGTGCGTATGAATAATATGTAACTAACGTAAATGATGGAACATATAGAGATATAATTATTATTATCTTAGCATGCAAAAGGTAGGTGTGTAGCACAATTATTTTTGATTCTTTCACAGAATGTGTCATGGTATCTAATTGCGTTTTGATTTGCAAGAGTGATACTTCTGGGATGAAACTGTTTCCACGGAGTAAAAATTAGATTCACAATTCCTTATATAGACCTATTAATACCTTGCTATATGAGTAACGAGTTTAAGGGGTCTATTGGACGTACTTGGGAGGATTCAAAAGCATGGTGGCCTCAGCTCATTAAAGCACCAGCTGAAGCTCCTAACATTGCCTGTATCATATTAGATGATGTTGGCTATGGCTGGCTTAGTTGTTACGGCGGTCCCATAGATACACCGAATATAGATAAACTTGCTGCAAATGGGTTGTTATATAATAATTGGCATACAACGGCGCTTTGTGGCCCTACAAGGGCATGTTTGCTTACTGGCCGCAATCATCATTCGGTAGGGATGGGTGCCGTTACAGACCTCTCCACTGGCTTTCCTGGGTATAATGGGATAATGCCTAAGGACAAGGCCGGTATTGGAGCAATATTGCGTCAGTATGGCTACAATACATTCTGTGTCGGCAAGTGGCATAACACTCCAGACACCGATACAGGACCAGAGGGACCGTTTGACAGATGGCCTACAGGAGAGATGATGGGTTTTGATCGATTTTATGGATTTCTAGGAGGAGACTGCAATCAATGGTACCCTCCCTTGGTTTGGGATAATCACCCCATAATGCCTCCAAAGACTCCAGAAGAAGGATACCACCTAAGTGTTGACTTGGTAGATAAGGCAATTCTATTTATCGGCAACCACGAGTCAGTTGGTCCTGAGAAACCATGGCTTTTGTGGTTAGCATTTGGTGCATGCCATGCCCCTCACCATGTACCAAAAGAATGGATTGACAAGTACAGAGGTAGATTTGATAAAGGTTGGGACAAAGTAAGGGAGGAGACATTACAAAGACAAAAGGATATGGGCATAGTACCGAAAAATACAGAGCTAGCACCACCAAATGAAGGAGTACAGAAATGGGATGACTTGTCAGCTGACGAGAAGAAATTATTTGCTCGAATGATGGAATGTTATGCCGGATTTCTTAGTCATGCTGATCATCAAATTGGACGGTTAATTACATTTTTGGAAGAGATTGGCAACTTGGAAAACACCTTGATGTTTGTATGTTCTGATAACGGCGCCAGTGCTGAAGGTATGCTTACCGGTCTTTTCAATGAGATATCTGTCTTCAATATGGAATCAGAGACTATACAACAAAACTTGAAGAGGATAGATGAGATCGGTGGTACGACATGCTATAATCATTATCCTGTAGGCTGGGCCATGGCAGGTGATACACCGTTTAAGTGGTACAAACAATATACGCATTATGGCGGTACAAAAGATCCTTTCATAGTTCATTGGCCAAAAGGAATTAGAGACAGGGGTAAGATTCGTACACAATTCCATCATGCCACAGATATCCTGCCTACTATTTTAGAAGCGATTGGAGTACAACCGCCAGCCCAGATAGGCGGGTATACTCAAGCTCCAATCGAAGGTGTCAGCATGTTCTATAGCTTTAATGATGCCAAAGCACCAACTACAAAACAAGTGCAGTACTTTGAAATGCTAGGAAATCGAGGCATTTGGTATAAGGGTTGGAGAGCAGTCACATTCCATGGCCAATTACCATGGGAGAACCAACCAAAATGGAGCTTTGATGAAGACAAATGGGAATTGTATAATGTAGAAGAAGATTTCTCTGAATGTCATAATTTAGCTGAAAAAAATCCAAAAAAGCTACACCAACTTATAGAGATGTGGTGGGCAGAAGCTGGCAAGCATAATGTACTACCGTTAGATGATAGAAAACAAGAACGCTTGATATCCCGTGAGATACTGAAAAAGGAAAAAATGTCCTATACATACTATCCTGGTACTGTAAGAGTTCCTGCAGCTAGTGCACCACATGTAAAGAATCGCTCTCACAACATTACAGCTGTCGTAGATATTTCTTCTCAAGTACCTGAAGGCCCAATCTGCGCTATAGGTGGAGTTGGTAGTGGATGGTCATTATATATCAAAGACGAACATTTAGTGTATTGCTACAACAACAATGGCGAGCGTTACTATATACGTTCTATGAAGAAAATTCCTAGTGGAGTAGGACAAATAAAGCTCCGCTTTGAGTTTGAAAAGACAGGCAAGGAAAAGTTTGGCGCAGGTGGAATTGGTAGACTGTATATAGGTAATGAGAAAATCGGAGAGACAGAAATACCGCATACAGTTAGATTCATTTATGCAGTTGACGAAAGCTTTGATATAGGACGTGACACAGGTTCGCCTGTCACAGATGAGTACAAAGCTGGCGCAATATTCACAGGAGTAATCAAAAATGTAGTGGTAGATTTAGCTGGTGAACGACATGTTGACCCAGAGACTGAGACCAAGATTATCATGAAGAGGCAGTAGCGTAGCAATCAGCAATATGATTGACAATAAAAGTTGTATAAGGTACTACTCCAACAAACAACAGAAATGTCATGATAATTATAATGTGGAACAGTATTCGATAATGTGCACATTGTGATACCTTCATCAGTAATTTAACTTAACTTGCGCAACTTGAATTCCGTCTTATTATAGAGGAATATTAAATATTAAATAGTGTCCTCATGAAAATATCTAAACTTGCCTATTTTTTAGACGTTCATTCTATGGGTACAAAGACTGAGGAATACCTCATAAAAGCAGAGTGCCCCAAGAGATGAGCTAGGAGTCAAGGTGGTGGTAAACATACTCTACAATTTAGAAGCTGGATCGATTTATTGCATTTTAGACGCACCAGATAAAGAGGCAATGAAAAAGCATCATGATAAGATAGGAATACAATGTGATTTGATTATGGATGTAAAAACTACGCAGGAGATGTGAGAAGGCGTCAGGCCAACGTCAAGACCCACTGTCCGGCAAGGCTTTGAGACATTTTCATAAATTACATAATATGTGCATATGATTATTGCGTATGCATGTCCTCTCATTTTCCGCTGGAAAGTAGAAATGAAGATGAGATTCTTCTATAACAGACACTGAAATAAATAAATCCTAAATATTAAATCGTGGAATGCGTAAAGTTTTCTATGGTAACTATTACTGTTATTGTCGT
>DATBGR010000046.1:0-2991 GCA_036557905.1 Nitrososphaeraceae archaeon
AAGTTACTAATATATTTATGAAACACAAACTTGGTATGACATTTTTTGATATAAATGGTACAGGTAGGACTCCACGTGGAGCTCCAGAAGTCATACATTCTTATAGTACAGGAAGAAGTACAATTCCAAAATTTGTACAAAGAATCGAAGTTAAATGCGTTGTATCTGATTCATCTGTAAAGCAGATCGTTGATGAGGTGTTAACCAGCTTTGATGCAACATCTGAGCCTTATGGTGTCATGTTTATCAAAGATGTATCTAACGCCTATGAATTAGGAAGTAGTGTAATCGGTGATGAGGTATTGTCTTCAAGATGATTTTAAAGTAGTAAATTAGAACGTTCGGCAGCCGAAATGGAACCGTAATTTTATAAATAGCAATATTTAAAAAATAGTTAGTAATTAACATATAGTGATCAGCATGGGAATGGAATTTTATGGTGAATCATATAGAGGAAATGATGAACCAATTTTTGTAGGGATCCCAACTTTCCTTAAACTACCTTGGATAAGGAACAAAAAGGAACTTGAGAAAGTGAAGCCAAACGTAGCTGTTATAGGCGAACCGTTCGATTTCGGTACAACAATTAGGCCAGGAGCACGATATGGACCCAGGGCCATACGTGCCGCTTCAACAGTTCCTTCACCACCATATGAACACTTCAATATCGAAACAGGAGTAGATCCATTTGGCGTATTTAAATCAGTGGATTACGGAGATGTGGTAGTATCCCCAGGCGATGTTGTAGAATCGCATAAAAGAATGACAGACAAAGTCAAAGAGGTTTTAGATGTAGACGGAATTCCAGTCATGCTTGGTGGTGATCATTCTATAACATTCGCAAATGTCAGAGCTTTTGCCAAGAAGTACAAGAACATTGGTATGATTCATATTGATACTCATGCCGACTGTGCCCCACAGGGCTTGTGTGGCTTCAAGTACGATCATGGTGCACATATTAGAAGAATTATGGAACTAGGCTGCCTTAAAGGCAAAAACTATACTCTGATTGGCCCTCGGGGATATTGGCCAGGACCAGACCTATATAAATGGATGGCGGATCAAGACTTTCAATGGTTTACTATGCTTGATGTTGAAGAGCTAGGAATAGATCAGATTGCCAAAGAAGCTGCAGATAGGGCTAATGACAATGTCGATGCGGTTTACATTAGCTGGGATATAGACACCTTTGACCCAGCATATGCGCCAGGAACTGGAGAGCCAGAACCAAATGGATTAACTTCAAGAGAAGGCATGAGATTGATGAGACGTCTGTCAACTTCATTTGATCCTGATAAATTTGCATTTGATTTGGTGGAAGTTGCTCCAAACTACGATGTAAGTGATGGGAATTCATACAATGGAGGCATTACTTCAGGATTGGCAAACAGACTAATCGTGGAATTACTAGCAGGATTATCTCTGACAAAGAAAGGAATGACAGAAGGCAAACCTATTAGACCTAAACTATATCGTGGAAAAGGTCACACATATCACTTTGAAGATAACGAATAGTAATAATAATACACATAGACATCTAATCAGAAAATTCCATGAGCGAGTCACAAACTGACGAGCGAGTCACAAACTGACTGAAATTGCCCCAAAAAAGTATAAGTCTAGCGAGATTTAGTCAAAGTAGGTAGGTATGAAATAATGTAGCACAACTTTACAGACACATATGGATAAAATCATGATAGCCTAGTAATAATGATGCATTGGTCTCTGCTTTTTTCCTAGTTTGTCAAAGTGATCATGTGATTTATTACCGCCAGCATGTGAATGGGTTGTTCCATCTGAGTGAGTATGAGTATTCATAACAGGTTTTGAGATTAAAACATCATCTATACGCAATAACATGTTGGTAACCTCTATTGCGGTCTTCATAATTTGCTCTTTAACTATGATAGGTTCAATCGCATCAGAGAACATTTTTCTCACATTTCTATTAAAAACATCGATTCCGTACCAATAGGGTTTTCTAGCGCTATTGATAATAGAATTATCCATTGAACTTAGCGTACGTAATCTCACAGCAACATCCATGATATTCATTCCGGCATTCTTGGCAATAGTAAGAGGAATTTCTTCCAAGGCATCGGCGAATCTTTCAAGTACAAGTCTTTCTTTTCCTTTCAGATTTCTTACTATTCGTTCTCTAATATATGAAACAAGAGTTGATTCTACTGATCCAGCTCCGCCCACGACTAATGGTCTAATAATAAAGTCCTTTGAAACTGCAATAGCATCTAATATCGATCTGTGATACTCGTCGAGTATTTTTTTTGAATTGGCCCGAAGTAGAACTGTAACAGACTTTGGATCATCACATTCATCTATAAATACCATTTTATCTTCCCCTACTTTCTTTTCATATACCTTTCCAGCTAATCCAAGATTTGATTTTACTGCTTCAACATCATCTAAATCTACTACGGTCTTGGCACCTGTTGCTTTTTGAAGCCAAAGGAGATCATTTTCTTTTACTCTGCGAATTGAAATAATTCCTGCTCTTAAAAGATGGATTTGGGCAAAATCACTGATACCTTTTCTCGAGATTACCACATTAGCTTTAGATTCAATTATACATCTAACCTTTTTAAGTATAGTTTGATACTGATGATTTTGGAATAGTTGAATCTGATCTGGAGAAGAGATCTCAATGTCCACATTACCTTTAGGCCTCTCATAATCTAACTCTTTATCAATAAGTAAGACTTTGGCACGATCAATAGATTTAGGCATGGCAGAATTATCAATAGTTTTGTCAAGTACTATTCCCTTGATTAGCTGTATTTCGGAGGTGTTCCCGAGCTTTTCTTCAATTTTTATATCATCGACATTTATCTCACAGGCCATAAAATTGGTCACCGAATTTATTGCATCAACCACGATCCTTGAAAGCGAAAGCATATTAGATTGTGTTCCATTCCAATATATTGCTTTTGATTTTAAACATGTACTAACAATTCTTTCCATAATAGCATCATT
>DATBGR010000047.1:0-5624 GCA_036557905.1 Nitrososphaeraceae archaeon
ACAGCATTTGCTAATCTAAGGAAATATCATCTAGATCTCTTTAGGCCTACTGCTACAATACATAAACAAACAAATTCAGAATAGAGGGACATTTATATCTTGAAGAAATAAACATGCTAAAACAAAATGGATATCATGTAATAGTTGAGGAAGAAGCATCAAAGAGAGCCAGGGCAAAGACACATGCTGTGACGTTTAAGGAATGGATCAGGGGCAAGGAGGTATAGAATCTAATAATGAATAAAAAGATAAAGATAACAGTAGAAAGAAAATCATTACCAAGGTTATCTCACTGTCGAAGGTATTGACGAGGGTATGCAATTTCTGGCTAACACTTATCCATCAATTGTTCAAATATTTGAATTACCTGAAAGATCACCAGGCATACCATCATAGCAAAAACATATAACGTTAAAAAGGACTGCAATTATATAGTACGAATCTTCTTCTAGAAAGGATAAATATACTTTTACTGTAAAATATTACATCAAAAAATGAGATTGATCATCAAAACAGATATGAATATAACAAAGGTATCTTTTTTGATAATATTATTACTTGCATCAACTGCAATAATAGATCACGAGGCATCAGCATTTAAGTTAACTGCATCATCGTACGAGGATGGCATCACTAGGGGCACTAACGATGCCATGTGCGATCTTAATCAATGCCACGGACATGGATATGATCCTTCATGTCCCTCAGGGCATACAAGAACTTTCTGCGATGGTTATGCCAGGGGATACAGCGAAGGATGGGATCAGCAATCAGGAAGCGATAGAGGAAGATCATCTAGACAAACAGGAGGTAGTTCTAATGGTGGTCCACAAGATGAATATAGACTAACGGTCAATGTTCCATCCCATCCATTTGGAGAATCATCTGTCAATATCGATATAACAACAGAAAATGGATATAAGCAATCTGCAAATGTCGGCACTGCATGAGGTACGTCTTATACATTTGACATACCACCAAACCAAGGCAATTCGGTAAATGTTTGTGTGTATACAGGCTTTGGAATAGTTCACGGGCAAAACTGTCACACCTATCGAGCAAATGGTCACGATATAAAAGTATCGTTGTCCGCGCCATCGTAGGCATTTTATTTCCAAGTATGTTTTTAACTAATTTACCCATGTCCCATCACCAGCCGCAACCATTACGACTTATTAATCTACCTAGATGATTGCCTAATAATCACCCATATTTGCACCATCTGGTACCATATTTGCACCATCTGGTACCCTTAGAATTCAATGCTCTGGCCTAAGCTTTATCTATATTATCTTATAGTATACAAGGATGCTTTTTAAGAAGATAGAAATGGCAATATTACTATATTAGCGACATTAAATCTGCATAATGCTATAGATTCTGTACATACAATTTTCTTATTAATTAGTGTAAAGCATCGCAGAAATATTGTAATACATATTCTCTCGTACTAATCGTGAATACTAACCTGAACAAAACCTCGGCGCTTATAATTATAGTGACTGCTTTGGCTGCAAATATGCCATTATCTTATACAAGCACATTGGCAGCAGTTGGTGAAGATCCTACTCAAGGGTTGAGAATTACTGCGGGATCGCCATTACCATCATTTCCATCAACATGCAAAATAAATTGTATAATAATAGGTGGTCAACCAGGTCCGCCTGGTTCACCAGGCCCAGCTGGCCCAAAAGGTAGTACGGGCGCCACCGGTCCAGCTGGGACCACAAGGTCCTCCGGGCGTTCAAGGGCCCCAGGGAGTTAAAGGTGATAAAGGCGACATAGGACCAATGGGTACACAAGGGCAGAAGGGGGATACCGGTAATACAGGGCCTGCTGGACCACAAGGAATACACGGAGTCCCTGGAGAGAAAGGTGATAAGGGGGATCAGGGTCCACCTGGACCTGCTGGAAAATGTGTTCAATTTGGTCACCTAATAGTGAGCGAAAACTTAGTAGTAATAAATTGTCCGAGTGGGTGTATGGTCCCCAAGCTATCAGACTTTACCGTTCATATAAGTGGTAATAATCAATCTCCTGATACGTTCCTTGGCTCTGAGGCAGCTACGAATGTTACATTAGGATTTGGCAGTTATCAAGTGATCGAGGAGTATTGTTGTCGTAATAGCTTTATAGATCAACACTTGGGTATAAGTTATAGCAAAGATTGTGTGGGCGTTATCCATCCGGATGAGACAAAGACGTGCACAGTTACAAATACATTCAATCCTCAGTCTTAGATATACCGAATGCATAAGTATGGGCAATCTAACAATTACTAGTAACATAATCAACTAACCATACATACTCGCCTATTATGTAGAACAGGGAGTAAACAATATTGAGAGTTTTGTCACCATTATTGGCGATATTCTATCTGTAAGTTAGGTATCGTTCCCTCAACTACATACTTTTTTAAATCCAACTAAAATTTGCATTTTTCTGAAATTGTAAGTATACAGAATATTTTTATCCAAAAATGGTTCGAGGAATAGGACTAACTAGATAAGTCTTGAGTCTCATCCTTAGTCTAATGGTTACTATGACAGTAATGAGGACTTTATATATCGATATTGTATTTGCAAAGAATTTCATCTACTAAATTCTTGGCTAACATGTCATAAATTTTGATAGCATTATTTACTAGCATGGACTCAGATGCCAATTTCAAGTCTTTGATGTGATCCGGATATAGTGATAGATTGTAGTTGGATGGTGCAAAACTATCTGAAGTTAGCGAGACATATTGTTCTGGGTTCATTTTTAACGATTGAAGCACGCAATAGACTGCGAGTTTAAGTACGATCATTCCATTAGATAAAACAGAATTTACTTTTTCCTCGATAACTTTTCTAATCCTGAAATCGTCTTTATCATTATTTTCTAACTGGCTTACAAGTGCTTCTGCTTTCAATCTTTTCTTTTGTAAATCTGCCAACTTGAGTTCTTCTTCTGTACACAATCGGCAATAGTTATCAAACGATCTGCCTAATACACTTACTTGATTTTCATATTCATGCATAATTCTAACTAAATTATCTTTCTTTGATTCAAGAGACTTTACTTCAGATTTAAGATTATAACACCTACCTTCGAGGCGTCGCAGATCACCATCAGCTATGTTGAGAATTCTCACTATATGTTCCGCTTTCAAACCTGCTTCTTTGCTCACGTTATATAATCGCACAAATGGTCAGAGATTTCCTTTTATTTCTTGATATATGCAGTTGAGATCGTAGATCTGTTTCAGGGTCCAACTTTCCCTGTACAATTGGGTTACCTCTGGTTCTCTCATATCCAATGCAATGGCTACTTCCGTTGGGGATTTGTCTTCAGAAAACATCTGATATGCTTGAGATGACTTAGACATGGCATGTACACCACTTGCTCTATCCAGTATACCTTTGATATCACGAAGCGAAATTCTGGCCTCTTTAGCTATTTCATGGTAACTACTTCCGTTCTCATATAGCTCTACAACGAGTTTTTCCTTTTCTTTTCTGTTTAAGGCAATCAATTCTATATCTAGTACAGTTATAGAAAATTCCTCCTTTAAGCACTTGTTACCTTATGTTTTCATTTATTTGCCATTATTACCTAGTGTTTTGCTATATTACCTGATGTTTCCCTTGTTACCAAAATTTTTTTAAAATGAATTCAAATTAAACAATGGGAATGTCTAATAGTTTCATGTTGAAATTTCTCATAGGTTTCAGAATTTGATTCAGAACTTTTATTCTTAACATTTTAGCAATCTATTCACATGCTAGTCATTCCACAATAGTGATTGATTTTGGTTTTCAAATGTTATCGTTGATTTTAGTATATGAATTGGGCAATTATCATATTTCATATAGAGGGGCTCACTCAGTACTTGACCGTAGCTAACATTACCGTAATACGGTACAAGCAATTTTATCTGAAGACAGAAAATAAAACCACCTTTAGTTTTTTTAGATAAAAACGAATAGCTATTCGTTACGTTCGTTGTTAGTTACTAAAGATATTATGTCTAGTCATCATCAGCATATTTATAATAAATGTTTAGCGCTGGCTTTGTAGAAAACATCATCAATATTATCAGATTAGTCAATCTGTGCATGTTGTAAGTTATACATCTGAATGACAATTCCCTGTTCTGTGTTCTAATCCATCTAGACATCAGATGCTCTCCGAATAGTCGTTTTATGACCTAGACAATGGTCTCATCCTTGTTTCGTTGATTGTACAACGCTTTGGAGTAACCACGTTTCATCTGCTTCCTATGTCTACCATGTGTTCTCCATATCGGTACATGTTCATATCTAGCTGGGATTATACTTAATGCATGCAAATCCTCTCTTACTAAAAGATGATTATCCTCACTATCATATCCCTTATCGGCTGTAACTACCGATAACGGAAGGATATTTGATGCTCTTGTTATAATTGGTTTAAAATCTATATTATCATGTCTTGTAGGAGCTCGTCTTATCCTTATGTTACAGATAATCTGTTGTAGTACGTCAGCCCCAATAGATAATTTCGCGTATTTTCTTCTTAATCCTGTTCTTTCAGTATAATATTGTGAAGCACGAGTTATCTTAAATCCAGTTGAATCTATTCCTACAAAGATATGTTTGGTACCGCTTATTACAATGAATGACGAAATTATCTTCTCAAGTAATGCATTATTGATTCTATCTGTAAACTTTTGCAATGTTGTAAAATGAGGAATACGTGATAATCCTAAAAATAATCTAAGGTAATGTGCTTCAACCAGCCATTCGACAAACATTCTATAACTCTTACCTTCGTACTGTCGGATTGTAATCAGAACAATATGGCAACTTATTGTAAATATGCGATTAATTTTTCATATTAGAAAATAGAGGAATCTTATTATGGCTACTTTGTTTCCCTTTCTAGATTTGATTTTGTTATAATGTTTGGTTATAGATGAGTTACAGTATCTGACATGTGTGTATACACTATACCATTATCCAGTTGAGCATCTCACTGCCTTTCTTATCAGTCTTTGAGTACTGTGTTCCTCCTGATTGAAGGATCCCTGGTACAAGCTTAGCATAAGAAGATATATGTTCGTAGTCTGGAAATCTATTGATATCAGCTATTTCACTTGATATCAATAATGCGGCATAGTAAGATATCCCAGGTATTGTAATCAGATGCCGACTCTAATAATGCAATTTCTATAGGCTATTGAACAATTGCCGGCAAAGTTTGACTCAACACAACCCCCCATTGATTTTTATGTACCATCTGCCCCTAGGGCTCATTTCCTAACATTATTCTAGCGGACAGTTCTATTTACTAGGTAGACATGTATTATTCTTGCAGAAGAAGCTTATAGAACCTGACACAGAGGGCACTCGAGGTAAGAAAAAGGATGACCTACCTAGTATTTAGTTATTCATTTCTAAACTTTCTGTTTATATTTTCGATACCAATAGTGTCTGCCTCAATATTTAAAGCCCCCTTTCAGAAAGACCTATTTTTTGTGTAATCTGTAGTACTGGAGTTTCGATGTAATCGATGCAAGTTAAGACAATTGAGTAAATATGCTAGGAATGATGTAGAGTAGAAATTTCAGATTTTAGTGACTCGGAACATAATACTTGGGT
>DATBGR010000048.1:0-9059 GCA_036557905.1 Nitrososphaeraceae archaeon
CAAATTCATTCATATCAAATTTAGATAACTTCCAACTTTCTCTTAATTCCCCACCATTTTCTCTGGACACTATCACTTGCCAAATAATAATCTGGCATTAGAATCATATCTATATCATCAATAGTGGCCTGCAATTTATCAGTTGGTTCAATTCCTGTTTGAAACTCATGATTAGCTAACATTCTGTCTAAATAGGATTTCATGCGACCGTAGAATTTTTTTGTTGAATACTTCACAGTGCGCCTAAATTGAAGCCTTCTCCATTGTTTAAAAAATCCGGAGACCGAGTTCTAGGTATAGAAAGTATTAATCTCTAACCGAAAATAATATTGGTCCTAGTCTATATCCTTGTGGAATATCTCTATGAAGAAACTAGAATTTCTGATTTCGACATATATTAAATTTCAGATTCCCTTTCATGTCATATAGATTATCGGGAAACAAGACAAAAAGGAACCAAATGATATAGTATGATAGAAATGAATTACGATTCGTCATGAAATCCTTTGCTCGTCTCTTCAGTCTTGGATTCTTCTCTTTCAATAATCTTTTTCACTCTCACCGCCTCTTCTAACCTCCTTTCACTTTCATACCTGCTTTGCAGCATCGACAATGCTTTGAGCTTAGTCCACCCATTGTCATCTGCTAGTTTCTCGGCCATTTTTTCAATCTCTTGTTCGGTATCCAATGTATTTAGTTTCATTATATTCTTAATTAAGCTATCTAGAATAACATTGGTCTTAATTCATTCGCTTTTTGGTTTTAAATATTATTTCCAAGAAACCGTTTGAAAAAGATTTTTCCCTTAAATTAGTATCGGTTTTATCTGGGAGGTTAAAGATTTCATAATAGTATGCTCCTTCACCCGCTGCTATTAATACAAGTTTTGAGGGATATACATTCATCGCTAGGTCCTCTTCAGAAGCTCCGGGCAGCTCGGTCATAATCCTGACTTTGTAACTATCGCTTTACACAACAACTGCCTTTCTGAGGAAAAATTTGGTTCTAAGTAATTCATCGTTTCTTTCTGGCTATAAGCGTCACTTCCAGGTTCTTTGACGTTAGACTTGCAACTGCTATCGTTGTTTGATAACGTATAAACTTTATCCAGTAAATCACGGGAACTTTTTTCTAAGATTTTGTTAGCTTGAAGGAAACAGGTCCAAAATTTATGTCAAATTTGGTTCACAAACGACCAACCCCAGGTTAAATAATGGGCAAGCTATAATTGTATTTATTGCACAATAATTTCTATTGACAGTACTGATAGGATGTTCAGGTTGGAGTTATTCTGATACGTTTGAAAGAGGAGGATGGACCAAAGTATTTTATCCAGATGCCCAAACTAAAAAACTTCCGTACTATGCTCAATTTTTTAATACAGCAGAAATGGATGCGACATTCTATGAAAAATTCTATATGTACATGACTAAGGACACATTCATAGCAATGACTCGGGCAACTCCAGATAAATTTCAATTCTCTATTAAGGTTCCAGAAACAGTTACACATGACAAGAGACTTGATGTAAGAAAAGGAGCGATGGGCCTTTTGGAAGAGTTCCTTGATAAGATATCGCCTCTAAAGACTGCTAATAAATTGGGAGCAGTACTTATTCAATTGCCACCTAGTTTTACTGTTAAAGAATTTCAGAATACAGAAGAATTCCTTGACAGATTACCCAGTGGATATGACTACGCTATTGAATTTAGACATCCATCATGGAATACTGAAGGCCCATGGGAGATGCTAAAGCACTATAATATTGCAACAGTGCTAACTGATTCTCCAGAACCAGACAAGCTTCAATTCCTGTCCGAAGCAATAGTGACTGCCAATCATTCTTTTATTAGATGGCATGGAAGACAGGTAAAGCCTAGATACAATTATCTTTACTCAAGGGAGGAATTAAAACCGTGGGTTGATAAGGTCAGAGAACTATCTAATGAAACAGCTGTAGTAAGAGGCTACTTTAATAACCATTACGGAGCTAGAGCTGTTGTAAATGCAATAGAGTTCAAAGAAATGCTAGGAACAGCTTTAACTGAGAAGGAAAGAGCGGCGTTAGAGCATGCACGAAATTACTTTAATCACAATTACCACCTTGACTCAGTAAAAAGACAGGTAACACTTGATGACAAATAACTAGTTAGTAAAATCAGGTGACTCTGCAACGGTAATCTTTTCTATGTGTGAGTCCTTTATACCAATAAGTTGCTGTCTTTTAAGTTACTGAGTTATGCTGCAGCAGGATGTACCCTTATTGCAGGAATATTGCACTTATCGTTGGCTTCAAATGTTATAGGCCAGAATCTACCAACCGGTATCTTTTTCTTGGTTGCTGGAATCGCACAGATATTCTGGACTCTGCCAATAGTAAGAACCTGGGGAAAGGTATGGAATTACATTGGTATCGCAGGTACCATAGCCCTAATCATTATCTGGGTAATTACAAGATATCCTGACAATCCAATAAGTGGAAGAGCCTTTTCTGTTAATTCAATTGGAATAGCTATAGAATTCTTTCAAATTGCCTTTATAGTGCTATGTAGTTTTATTATCGCAAGAGGTCCAAGAAAACCGGTAAACAAGAAATAAGTCTGAATTCACCAATCTTTACCTTTCCAGTATAGGTTGTTCTTTTAATCGTATTATAGGTTCCCTTCATCAGGACCCAGCTAATCAAGGACCACTAAATTCTACAACTGAGTAGAAAGCATTTTTACCCGAATCATCGAAATTCAAGTTGGGTGTGGATATACGCATTAGCTTTGTCCTGGCCGCTTCGGCAAGTTTCCATATAAAGCCTATTTGTTATCTATATAAGGGCTAATGAAGGTAATTTTGCATATTAGCTGATTAATATAAACTACTTAAATTAGTAACATGTATATTTCTTATGCTGAAGATAAACTGCAAGGATTGCGGTAAACCTTTTCCTGCATCGTATCAACAGGACAGAACGTCATTTGAGGCAACAAATTTTACAGAACAACTGGAAAAGTGTCCAAATTGTGGTAACGTCAGGCCATATTTTAACGTCAATTATTTCTTTGAAGAATCTTGAAGTAGTCACTTGCATCGGCGAGTGGTGGATTAAGTATTTTTAATTGTCCTAAGTGCGTACAACATGTAGGAGCTATTTCAATTTCTGGAATCGCTAGCCCATCTAAGACTGGTGAGTATGATGTTATTGATATTCCACGCCTAACGTAGTGGCGTGCTTAAGTCTGACGAATTTAATTATGGTGTACACTCTTAATAACAAAATTTCAACTTATTTTTTATTGGTTCTTTCAAGGATATCGATTTGCTTATTGACCTCTGTAATTAATTCATGTGGTTCGACTGGTTTTTGAAGAAGGCCGTTTATTACGTTCTTTTTGGTATATTCTTGAATCAATTTATTATCATATTCAAAGTCTATCGTCAATACTGTTCTTGCTGAAGGATTTAAATCCTTCACAGTTTTCAGTAGTTGCACACCGTTAATAACTGGCATTCGCAAATCAGAAATCATAAGAGCATAATCTTTTCGATTGATTTTGAAATGCTCCAATGCATTAACCGTGTCTGTAAACCTGAGTACGTTAACCCTTTCAGTTGAACATAATGAACTATCTGATATCTGAGGGTTACCTATTTCGTAACCCACTACACTAATTATCTTATCATGATTATCATTCAAAACAGAAAACCCTGATTCAATTTGAGCTCTGCAACTCTAATAAATATTGGTATGATTTGTAGAACATCAATAAATCTACTTATCCCGCTTTTAGTTTTGATAATTTAGAAAATGAGGCATTAATCTTTTCAATATCAGGCGAAAATCATAGATTTGATAGAATTTTTTCGATATTAATAACTTGCTAACAATGGTTAACTGAGTAAATTAGATAAAATTCAAATATATAGAAGCTAGGATTATTGAGGCCTATAACGAATTCGTATAAGTACGAACGCCTCCACTAGGAAGGCTCAAACCGCCGAACGTGCACCATCTTACTATTAATGGTATCAATAATTACGACCACACTTATTGTAGGACTATTTAGAATTTTTCAGGAACTAGTACTTCATTCAAGTATTGCCTCACTTCGACTATTGAAAGTTTGAAAGGCTATCGTACTCAAGAAATAAGTTCATTCTTCTTGTCTTTTGCTGTAGATGAATTTGTGTGTCATAATTCCACAATAGCAAGATGTTTCATATGTTGCATTTCCTGAAATTTCACTACTGCTAATATACGAACTAATTTGACTGCATTGTGGACATTTAAAATAATGTCTATATTTGGTCATTTTATTTTTATTTATTCTCTAGAGGGGCTAATTGAACTTTTATATTTCGTTACCAACCTGCTCTATGAGAAAACAAATGGATTTATAATATCAATAAGATTAAGTCAAGAGAAAGGATTCAGAAATTCATAATTCTTATCACTTTCTTCCATACAAAAATCTCATTACTTTCCACCAAATAAATTATATATTTTGCTTCTTTTTATTAATAGTCCGGACAGGTTTCCTCCATTATTGCCGTATAACGGGCATCTAAGGCGTCAGCAAATTCACAGACTTGCACCAAAGTGTAGTTCAGCTTAGGAAAATACCATCTTATTGATATCACATGTCCCCTACCATTAGCATCGTAAAAACGGCCCTTCTCTGCCATAACACCGACACTAGTATCAATGGCATACTCTACTACCGGGAGTCCTCTTTTAGTCCTATCCTCTATTACGAAGTTTTCATTGTCTCCATCATAGATGAAATAAAATCGTCCTTTTTTTAGCACATCGGTTTCTTGTAACATATATTTTTACAACTGAATGGAACTAAATTTCAGGTTGTTACATATATTAATATTTACCAATGTGAACGATACTGTAATAAAGAATAACAGTGTTATGCGTTTTAAAGAAGTTACTGTAATAAAGAATAACAGTGTTATGTGTTTGAAGTGTCAGAATTATTTATTAACATGTTTGAACTTGTGTTAATTAGATTATGGGCTGGTGGGAGGATTGTTTTCTTCAGGCATGGTGTGCTTTTCTCCCATCAGACTCTAAATTGTTCAGTAAGAATCTTTCAAAATGTTGATATATTTGTATGAGATGAGAAAGCACCAAGGAACTGGAAATGGAGGATAGGATTGTGGGTGTTCTATTTATCTGAGCACAATGATGACAGCATGCACCATCTTCACAAATACACCTCTTATCCATGTCCGTCCGCGTCGGCGAGGGAATCGTTATATAATCTGTTAAGTATTGTTTTTGTCGCGTGAGTATAACACATCATACACTGATGGTATCCAAACTTCTAATGTTCTGGCATAAACACGTGGAGGAAAAAAAATGTGCTCACTCGCAGTCACTTTCTTGGAGAGTTTGCAAATTAACGATTTGTTAAATAGTTGAACCTTATCTAAGTTCCCTCGTATCTAAATTTAAGACTGTTCGTACTTACAGAAAGTGTCTTGTTAGAGGCCTGGTTCATTCTCGTTGCTTCAAAACCTTCAGGTAATTCAATTATTGCACGATGAATTTCACCTGTTACAGGATTTCTAATAGGCTCAAGCAGAGTATCTATTGTATCATCATCACCATCTTCAGAGCTACGAATAGTCATACAGCTCTTAATATCACTTGGCTTAAATTTAATTCGTGCCCTTTTAGGTTCATCATATTCTTCTATTATACTAGCATAAAGTAAAAAAGGACCACCACTTCCCGCTCTACATGTTATTATTTTTGATAATACTTTAAACTGCCTGTCGTTGCATCTCTCATCTATGTAGTAACATGTTTTTCCGCGACCCTCATGTACCGGTCCAGGCCATGAGCCAATCAAAGCCATATTAAGCCCATCGAGTTTAACATCATTACCGTAACTACCATCAATTATATGAATTGCACTTACTCAGTCACAATATCCATGTGTTGGTTTCGCATTGAATTGACATGGACAGCCCCAATCACAATTACAAGCATCAAGGTAGTACGCATGTATCTTCCATCCTATTTTTGTTCCGGCATATGGTTGTCTTTTTCTCATTATTCTTGGTCTTTGATAAATTGTCATAAATACATAGTTAAAGAATTGTTGAGGTTGAAAAGATAAAGCGCAGACTCCATAATGATGAAATATGGAAATCAAATCATTAAAAATAGAACCTCCAACTGATGTTCAATTCATCCTAGCTCAGAGCCATTTCATAAAGACAGTTGAGGATGTTTCAGAATGTCTATTGAACTGCGTACCTGGAATCAAGTTTGGATGTGGCTTTTGTGAGGCAAGTGGTCCATGTCTTGTTAGGCATGCAGGCAATGATGAAGTTCTCGAAAAGTTGGCCGGTGAATATGCATATAGTATCTCTGCCGGACATAGTTTGGTAATTCTGTTAAAGAATGCATTTCCAATAAATGTACTAACAAGGTTAAAAGAAGTACCTGAAATAGTTACTGTCTATTGTGCCACAGCTAACCCAGTTGAAGTAATCTTTGTCGATACCTCACAAGGTAGAGCAATAATTGGAGTTGTTGATGGATTTAAACCAAAGGGTATAGAAACAGATAATGATGTAGATGAAAGAAAAAAATTTCTACGAAACATTGGATACAAGTTCTGAACTATTTTCTAGGTCTATTGCTAGCCGTCAACCCAAAATCGTGTCAAATTTGGTTCACAAATCTTTCGGACTGCTTTGTCGTGTGTTCTCTAACTATAGAAATGAAATGAATGCAGATAAATACCAACTGCTTAATACTAGTAACAAGGGAGCTTTACTAAGCTTAAAGTGGTCCTTTCACCGTAGATAACTTATGAATCCAAAAATCATTAAAAAGGAGACTTTGAATTGAGTGTCATACTAGATACTCTGCTCTTAAGAACAAAAGAAACCACAAAATCAAAGCATGGTGAACCAAAGACCTCATCCATATTACTAATATCAGTAGCAATAACTATAGCAATTATATTGATGATGTATGCAGGACTCTCATTCACAGAAGGCATGATGAAACAATAGTCTGCATGTAGAGATAAAATAGTAGGCTACGAACAACGTGGAATTTACACGAGTCCGGACCAGTTTAGATTAGCGTTATCATTCTGTGACTCATAATAAGAACGTAAAATAATTTATTTTTTTACACTAATTTTGGATATGTTAAGAAACTACTTTTTTGGTTCTGGATTCTTAATGGAATCTAATACCAGAATACAAATAAATCTCTGAATTTAAGTTATTGTATGTTCTCAAATTATGCAATATTAGAATCCGAGAGCATCATAGAAGGATTCGAACCCCAATTCATATGCTATATTACTTGGGATAGAATACCTCTCTTGTTACTAAACTATGATAGATACGTTTAGAAAATCAACCCACTTGCTAGACGGGACCAAGCGGATATGAATCCACGAGTATATTGAGCAGCCATTAGGATAGAAGCGCAACTGATATCTAGTAATGGTTCAACTGTTCTATCCATCCTTATTATTCTATCCGGCTGTACTATTCCCTGTAGTTTTAAGTGCTGGGGCAACCTGCAGTGCCATAATGTGACCGTTATAAAGTAATTCGTAGATGAGTCCACCATAGCCTGGAGTTACCAGTATGCCAGGTGACATAGCGGGAAAGTAGTCTGAGGCGGCCAGTACCTTACCTGAAGCTGCATCTCGCCACAATATTTGTTCTGTGTATGTAAACCCTTGACCTAATAGGGCTTCTTGTATTAGTTGCTGGGTTGTGTTGGGGTTAATGTTAGTTCCGATGAGAACTCTGCTTTCTTTAGGACCTATGAGAGTTAAGAAGGAGGAAGTTCTTTCATTCACCGGACCCCATGCGACTGTCATATTGCCAGTCTCTTGGTTAAAGTTGATGGCAACCACTTTACCGGCAAAGTAGTCTAAAGCGTAGATTCGGTTGTTCGGCAAATCGACCGAACCCATACTTGGTATCTCGCTTTGCTGTCCAGATTCGAGGGGAATCGGGTTGATTCTAACAAGTTTTTTGGGGTCAGCTTGTGAAATGGCCACCACACTCATGGACTTGTTAGAAGGAGATGTGTTAGTAAAGGAAACCACCCAGTTGCCCATGATAGCAGAAGCGGTACCAGCTGATTGACCTGGCAATAGATACGGGACAGGGCCCCAATTATTATCAAGAGTAAGATTCTGACCATTCCACTCATATCTGAAAGCCTTTGAAGTTCCAAATAGATACATGTAGTCTTTGCCCTGGAACTGAGTAACTGTGTTTCTGCCTGGAATCATTTCTGGAAGCTGTACAAAGCTCTTTACTTTGAATGTATTAGGGTCTACTGCTACCGCAACTGAAGGGGCGGCCTTGCTTTGATTAGTGCAGAAGAAAAATGAATAACCCTGGTTAGTGCAACCAGCTACTCGATTTTGTGTCTTCAAGACAAGAGTGCCATCAGAAAAGGCGTTCATACCATCAAAGTTACTATCACCTGGTGGATTTTTCCCGCTCGGTAATGCTACCACTTTCTCGACGGCTCCCGTGCTTGCATTCACTTTGTACACGTATTGGCCCTGTGCAACAGCAATACTTCCATCAGCTGGATAGTTTGTTGCCCCCGGAATAAGCCAGTCGCCCGTAACATTATTGTTGGAAAGAGGTGTGCTCCAGAGCTCCTTTAGCGAGCCGGCCTGCATCTTGGCGATATATGGCCCTGGTAATGCCAAACTGCCCGCACCGCCGGAGACATATATCTCGTTGGGTCCACGGGTCACCAAGTAGGATGGAACACCACCCAGCGATGTTGGTGATTCATATGCATAGACCTGGTTGGGTTTTGTAAATGAGCCTCCAAAGTGTGCACAATCAAAGACTGCTGCACGCTCTGAGCCACCGTGCTCTGTGCTAGCCATTGTAGGATACCATGGAGCCCAAGTAGTTTGGTTCTTTATTGAATTAATGCACTTTTGCTCACCTTCTACCAGTGAAAGATTGCCGGTTAAGGGTCCACCTGCCGCTATCTGGTTTGGAGTAAGCGACGAAATGACTGGATTGCTTGTAGTAGCGCT
>DATBGR010000049.1:0-4341 GCA_036557905.1 Nitrososphaeraceae archaeon
TACATAAATTGGTCTTTGCACATACAAGCACCATTACATATAATATAACTCTGTTATATATATTCTAACTTTTATTTATATATAGTAACTCATATGCTATCTTCGAGTTGCACATCATTCGAATAATGTATTACGAAGCAATGCACTCAATTAAATATGATTAGTATAATATCCTCAATATTGTGCAATTGAATCCTGATCGCTGGGACAAATTTTCCGTGAAGTTAAAGTCTAGACGGATTTCTTTCTTGGCAACTGTAATTTTGGTAATATTTGTAGTTCAGTCTTGTTTTGGATATGTGGCTAGAAGTTCGTCAGTTTCTGCCTTCAATACTACGAATTATATCAATAGTTATGATGGCAATAAAAATGAAGGCATAGATTCTGGAATAAAAGTAGATAGCTATCCGGTTGGAATTGCAATTAATCCTGCTACTAGTAAAATTTATGTCGCAAACGAATTTTCAAATACTGTTTCCATTATAGATGAGAGCACAGATAAAGTGCAGGCAACTATTAAAGTAGGCAGTTTTCCATATGGTATAGATGTCAACCCACTTAATAATAGAGTCTATGTAGCAAATAGAGGGTCAAACACCATATCCGTAATAGACGGTTCAACAAATCTCAAGATGGCAGATGTTCAAGTTGGCAAAAGTCCAATAGATGTTGCCGTTAATCCCTCTTCAAGTCTAGTATATGTTACCAACATTGAATCTGGAACAGTATCTGTCATAGACGGTATTACAAATACTGTTTCTTCTACAATAAAAGTTGGCAGCATCCCATATGCAATCGCTGTTAATCCAGAAACAAATATGACATATGTTACTGATTTAGGTGATGGCAGTATTTCTATGCTAAAAAATTCAAAGTATGATTTGAATAATAATAGTAATACGACTGGAGTGGGAACAACATTAGAAAAGATTAATGGTGTTATAGCCCCTGCAGGTATCGCAATTAATGTTTCTACGAATAAAGCATATGTTACTGACTATGCATCTAATGCGGTGTTTGTGATCGATCTTAAAACCAACAGTATAATTAACAAAATCGAGGTAGGATCTAATCCTGTGGGTATATCGGTCAATCCCAATTCAAGCAGGATCTATGTTATGAATGGAGACAACACAGTGTCTGTAATAGATGGTTCAGAGAACCAAATGCATAATAATAACCACTCTACGACTATAGACCCCTTTATAAGGTCATCCGCTGCAGATAAGGCTTCGCCTGCAAATGTACCTGTTAATGTGAAATTTCCACTAATCGCAAGTTTTGTCGCTGCTAACCCTGCCTCCAACAAGATATATAGTACAAATACAGCTTCTAATACGGTTTCAGTTATAGATGGCAATAAGGATGCAGTATTAGTGAAATTAAATTTTAATACTAATCCTCCAAATGCTGGTGAAATAGTGTGCAATGGGGTAAAGAATCTTGGTACTAATTCTAATCTATATTCAAAAGGGGAAATGCTACAATGCGTTGCAAATCCTCATCATGGATATAGCTTTGATTCTTGGTCAGGCCTAACACACAGCTTAAGCAATCCCTTGAGTGTTCAGATCTCTCAGTTTGGAACTACATTGACCGCTAATTTTGAGCCAACTCTTCCACCAGAAACGTACCTTTTAATTGGACTGGCTATAATTGGCTCAATACCTGTTTTCATAGGCTGGTATAACAAAGATAGACAAAAACGCTTCTTGAATATATACTTGAATAAGATAGAAAGTATTTATGATATCTTCTTTCAGGATAAGAGCTTTAATAAACAAGAGTATATTGTCAGATTAGAGCAGATAAGAAAAGAAATACTCCTGCTATTTAGAAATGGAAAGATATCTGATGCTCACTATACTATTTTAGACAAAAAAACAACAGATTATATTTCGTTGGGGTTAATGGATTCAGGTCATGAGAAAAAGAATGATTCTTGATGATTATTCAAGCGAATCTTTATCTCAACCATAAAAGTGATAATCGAAGTAACAATTTTTTACTTGCTAAATTCACCTTATTCTGCGGATTTAGAATGAAGATGATTTCATAGTAATTGTGTCTTATGCTATAACTAATACCAATTATCTAACAATAGATACACTACCAAAGGGGGAAGTTAAGGCTTTAAATTATCAATGGTAATTATTTCCTAATCCACTAGTGGTGGTGAACCAAAAGAGCAGTATCAGCAGATGACGCTCTGGAGGACCAGCAAGCAAATATCCGCTTAGATTTTGCCTAGATTTGACGTCCATTTGCTTTTGCTTGTTTCGCTCTACTCCAGTCTAGACAAAAGCGTTATCTGTTGAGACACTCTTGTTATATTCTGATTTCTATTCGTATATATTTACTTGTTGTGTACAGGAATTTTTGTCAATAGCAGTACCTAATAATATTGTATCATTCATAGGACCGAAGTAAGTTTGTTACTTGGTACGTGATCTTGATTGGCAGATTACTAGATCGGTCGTGGTAGGTTAGTAATACTCGTTAGTACTGACTAACTTAGTATAAATTAAGATTACTACACTTTATTTTCAGTTATACAACTTAGCTATAGATTCATGAAAGTCTGCATAATATAACTTCGTATCTATTGCAAAAAATAGTGAATAGATATCTATAGGTTAAGACATCTTCAAAGTACAGTGCCTAATATATTCTCAATTTGCTAATCGAGAATATATCGACTGGTCTAAGACTTCAATGTACATACGTGTGATTGACTATTGCCCTTTCGTAAATTGGTGCTGAATTGATGAATATGATGATGCCCAAGCCTTGGCTAGATTTGAGTTAAATTCTGCACTAGCTTCGACTGTTCTGCTATAGTTTTTCACATTTTCTCTCAATGCGTTTAATACATTGAGTGTTAGCTGATGGTTAATATCTGCCATTCTAATGATATTGTTTGTGGATTCGTTTGATTGTTTTATTAATCCCTGAATGTACGGGGTTGCTGTGTCTGAGACAACGAGGTTATTGAAATTGCTATTGTTGCTCGCAAACTGCTTTTGAACTGAAGTTGTTGTCTGAATAGCATTCCGAGATGCTTCAATGTATTCTTGCTGCAAATTTGAAATTGCTTGTGCATACTCTGGCTGAACCTTTGCAGATTCATTAATCAATTTTGTGAAGTTTTCGTTAGCTACGTCGAAAAGAGTTGTACTAATGACAGCTGCTGACGTATCTTTCGTTACTTTGTCTTTTGAGGTTTTACCTTCAGATGATGACATAATTACAACTGGTACAATTCCATATATAAACATTGGTATTAAATGGTAATAAATACCACCAGCACCCGCAATATCAACTTTTACGATAGTTACAAGACTAATAATTCCCCTCCATCTATGATAATTTTCTTAACATTCCTCGTTCATCATATCTCACAACCACGGTCTAGTAATGAGAAGAGTTCCCGTGGTAACAAGAATGTTAAATATCTTCAGATCAGATGTCGTTGCATAGTAAATATGACTGTGGCTCGCGTGTGAAATCAAATTCTCACGAAAACTTGAAAGCCACAAATTAGATTGTATTATAATAATTCAGAGTCAAAATTTGCCTGAAGGCTATAACATTTCATAACATCATTTTAATATGCTATTTCTTTGTTCAGTCGATTTGATTTATGCAAATTTTTTAGATATAATATCATATAATAAATAATAATAAATAATAAATTACTTACTAAATTACATTATCTTGCTGAAATGCTAAATTATAATGATGATCATAACAATAACGATAAGAGATATTTCTCGAGATTATTACTCGCTACAGTCCCTCCATCATCGTTATTCTTGATATTGTTACTTTTACCTTCAGATAATGCCATAATTCCATTGATAAACATCGTGCCCACTAACGCAGCAGCCTCAACACCAGATATTGCTTATGCTATTTCTCCTTCTGCTAAACTTCCCTCTACCTCTAATGAGAACTGCATCAGCTATGATTCTTCTGCTAAGATAATTACTATAAGATGCAAATCCGCAAGTATGACTGATATCGATAATCTAATCAATGATGACAGCATTTTAGCCAAACAAAGTAGTAATGGAATCTGGCTACTAAATGCAGGTATTTTAGTTGATAAAGGAGCAGTACTCAATATTGATTCAAAAGATGTAAAATGGTTAAGAATCGCGGCTGACGGGACAACCGCCTATCCTATAGATGTGTTGGGTGGTTTAAGAATTGACTCTGTAAAACTAACTTCTTGGAATCCCAATAAAAACGATTATGCATTAAGTAACGGAACACGAGATCTTCACGATAATAAGGTAGTAAACGGTGACCCTAGACCATACATAAGGGTAGAGGATG
>DATBGR010000050.1:0-3907 GCA_036557905.1 Nitrososphaeraceae archaeon
TAAGGAAAATAATGAAATTATTCTTATAAATCCATTTTATGAAACTACTGACTCCGTTAGACTAATTCTTTCAAAGACTGGCATTAATGTCTCTAAGTATGAAAAAGAAAAAGGACTTGTAATTATCGATTCATTAAAAGAATACTTTGGCGCAAAACCAGATATGCTTTTTAAAAGAAACCTTGTCAATTATGCTAAGCAAATGGGAAAGAATGGTATTTCGATTATGGGTGACATTGGTGCCTATCCTCACAAGTCTAAGCGAAACGACCTTGTTGATTATGAACTATCCCTACCATCAGAATTTGATGTTGCCATGAAAGGCTTTTGTTTATACCATCAAAAAGATTACAACAGGTTCTCAGATGAGCAAAAACAAGAGCTAATAAAACATCACGGTAGAGCTCTAGAAATAGTGACAACATAACAATGGTAGTCATTATCGCAAAATTATTCTGATCTATTTTGTGAATTTCCTCGAAAAATGTATTTTTACTTATGTGCTAATGTGTAGTGTATGTAGGATATTACTTATAAATATTGGCGCCAATTGCAAAATTCTAGTATATTGTAATTTACGAAAAATCTAATGTAACGGTTAAACATAATACAAGCCACGTATATTATATGGCGAAAATCGAATCCAAGACTTTAGTCCTAGCTGCAGTCTTATCTATCGGCATTTTGGTTGCAACCGCCGCTTCTGCTTCGTCAATCCTTGGTGCTAGTGGTAATACGTCAAAGGTAGGTCAAGCAGAAAATGGTAATACATCAAAGGCAGGTCAAGCAACAAGTAATAATATGTCAAAAGTAGCTGGCAATGTTTCGAAAGTAGGAGGAGGAGTTTTGAAAAACTTAAGCAAGGCAGTTGGTGGAGGTCTTAAAGGACTAGGCAATCTTGTGTCTGGTGGAAAGTAAAAATATGGTTATTACGTATAAGATCAAATAAATTTTTTTATTCTTTAGACCTTAAATCAACACGAAATACTTCAATTCACTCACCAATAGTTACCCATAACGATCACTTAGACTTTTTAAAGACGAAATAATAAAAGATACATGCAATTATAATAACAATAATGTACCAGTATGGTATAACAAAACTTCCAAATAAATCAACAGGAAGGTATATGGAAGAATAAGGATTGTTGAGAATTACAAGAATATTAGAGATTTAAAATAATAAGAATACTTCTAAAAAGGCTAGTCTATTATCACTAGATTCTGAATGTAAATATTTTTATTCATATTTTTAAATTTAATAAAAAATAATTAATTGGTGATGATATGAGTAATCCTGTTATCCCATATCCCATATCGTTCATTTGCTTGATGTTTTACTTCATTTATGCTCAAGTAGAACCAGCTGTTCCTTCCGTCATTCCACTTCTCCTTAGCCGTTCTTTAGCATCTTCCACTGAAGTAGGCTGTTGAGATGTTTCTGTATTCTCTCTCTTCACAGCAGTTGGTTCATGCTCTTTTATTTTAGCTGGCGACATTGGTTCCTTTGATTCATATTCTCTTGTGGAATCACTTTCTGTCTGCTTTGTATAATCTTCTAATTTTTCCTTAGCATGTTCAGAAGTACCTACTGCTTTGTCTTTAACATCTTCTAGTGTATCCACTACTTTTTCCTTAGCATGCTCAGAAGTACCTACTGCTTTGTCTTTAACATCTTCTAGTGTATCCTTAACTTTCTTAGCAATACTACTCATTAACTATCTATACATTTTATAGAATATTAAGATAGTAAATTTGGTTGACAGCACAACATGCTGTGAATCATAAAAAGTATAGACATGTAAATAATTGTAATATAACGTAACTCATTTTGGAGATGACTTTATTTGTCTTAACCCATGTCTAACGTATAGTAACCTATTCAAAATTATGAAAGTCAGGAGAAAAGCAGTAATCAACCATACTGGGAGAAGGATTGGCTTGTTGTGATTATAAATAAGAACGAAGAGATTCTGGTCTCGATATATAACGGAACATCGAAACCGTTATCTCATAGTACGAATGAATCTAAGTTGCTCAATTCCAACGATGAATTGTGTAATGAACTATCCCAAACATGATCATAGGTTTTATTTTTAAATGCATATGTTGCTTTGGCACACGCTTCTCTTAATTTGCAAATCGTGTTTTTATATCTTCACCATTCTCTGTTCTGCAATTTGATCCAGTTTTCCACTATGACTAGTCTTACAATAATGTCATGAATTGATTTGTCTAGATCCAATATTCACTAATGGCTCCTCTAGTGACTTGATATGCATGATTGATGGACCTTCCTTGAATAATGCAAACTTGGCTTCATTACATTCTCTTATTGCTTTCAAAGCTAAAAGTTTATCCTTAGGTCTTAGGTTGCCATAACCTTTGAAGATCTCCCAGCCTTTCCTTCTCACCTCTTCTATTCCATCTATACATTGTTTATAGTAATATGCTAAATCAGATTTGGCTAAATCATTTTCGAATTGTTGAGATAATGCATTTAGTGCTTTGATATCCCTACTAATAGTCGATTGATACATTTAGCTCAAACGCTATCTCAGTTTCTGTCATTGACTGTGCTAATAGATTTGCTATCTTTCTCAGTCTATCTTCAATTTTGAATTTATGCGTTACCAAGATTGAAAGTATCTATTGATTTAAGAAAATAGAATCAGGAACGTATATCCTACTAACTCATAGCAAATCTCAATTTACTTTCAAGGAATCTCTCAATCTCTTCCTTAGTCATACCTGGAATTATGGAAGTTGCATCAATAATTTTCATAATCATCTAAAGGCATACCAATAAAAAAAGGCTTTCCTAATCTTGATCCTGACTGGAGAGAAATCAGATGTTTTGTCAAATTTGCTACAACAACTCATAGTTGGTTATTTTATTACAAGTTTACTGTACTCCTAGCCTCTTTATATGGGGATTGGTCTGCTCTAACAGTGTCCGGATCTGTTCCTAGTTTCCTAGATAGTTCTAATGCTAGATACTGACCATACAGAAGCTGGGCCAACCAAGCAAATTCTCTAGGGATATCAAAGCCCAATGTATATTCATTAATTTCAATAACTTCGGTTCCTATAGCCTGTGCATAATCTAATAGGCATCCCTTTCGTGGTTGCGTTGCAGATGTGAAAGCTAGTATGCTGGCTTGTTTGTCTATTGTAACCTTAGGACCATGTAAAAACTGTTCTAAACCAAAGCTTCTAACTGGCAAGTAGCAAGTTTCAGAGATTTTAAGGGCTACTTCATGCGCAACTGCCTCTCTTATCAAATCTCCAATAATCACAAAATTCGTAACGGATGTAGGTAGTCTCTGAACCGTAATTGGAAGTTTAATGTTATCTATTGTAGTCCTGAATTTTTCGATTATTTCGTTATCAAATAATCCTATCCATTGTATAATTCTTGTAATTGCTGATGTAAATGATATTGTAAATGCTCCACAATTCTCTTGAGGACATGTCTCAATTCTGATATCTGCAGCACTATTGTTTGGACTTCCAAATCCAGTAACAAGAATAGTTAATGCTCCAGATTTCTTAGCAACTTCTAATGCTTGAATACTGAAGGTTTTCGTTCCACGGTGAGAGAAAACTACGAATATATCATTAGCAGTAAGGTAATGCGGCGATCCAACAAAATCATAACTTTGTAGTGATATGCAATTAGGGTTAATATGGTCTCTCCAAAGAAATTCAGTAATCCTTGCTGCCCAGTAACTACTTCCAATTCCAACAAATACGACTTTTCTCTTATCAGAATTGATTGTGTATAAAGAAGGTGGCAAATTTGAATGTAGAATCCTTTTCCATTCTTTCAACTGATTTAGCACATTTGTTTCATAAAGCGAGACCATGATGAATTCAAAGAATTGAATATACTGATATTTGATAT
>DATBGR010000051.1:0-7036 GCA_036557905.1 Nitrososphaeraceae archaeon
ATATCTAAGGTTCAATCTTAAAAAATTCTGCATTTCTTAATATCTTTCGGCTAGTAAGTCTACGGTGTTGGTTACTATTTTCGCTAATAATTGATCAATTCCATCAAAAATTCACCTAAACATGCACTTAACCAGGATGTGTCGATCGTCGTAGCATTGAGGTATCGCAAGAAGTTAGCGGTCTTTTAGATGACTAAAATTAGAATATGTGATATGATATTTATTAATATTGATATAAATCTATATCTAAAACTGAATCATTAGGGGTGCTATCCGGCTGGATCAAATATACACCAATTTGGTGGCCATTATATCATTAAGATAAATTTATCAAAAGTCTATATCAAATTTTCCAAGTTGCTGTTACTTATCACGTACTGACGATACACCTGCTAACTTGTACCGATTCGTAGATTAATTAACCTGAATTACATTAGATTTGTGCCTGTACCTGTGGTAGACTAAAAGTAAAGGTGGCACCTTTCCCATCTTTATTATTTTCTCCACATATTACGCCTCCATGAGCTTCAATAATACTTTTTGAAATATACAAACCTAGCCCTATTCCATGTTCTGATTTTGTCGCAAATTTGGTAAATAATCTGGGGATTATTTCTGAATCTATTCCTTTGCCTTCATCCTTTATGGCTAATCTCCATTCCTTAGTATCCATATTCTTTGTCCCCTCTGAAAGAGTTAATTTGATGGATCCATGTTTTGTAAAATTTAACGCATTCTCTAATAAATTATGGATAACTTGACGAATTCTCTGACCGTCTCCAAAAACTAGTGCTTTCTTGAATTTACACTCAAACTTTAATTGATATCTTTTCGCAAGACTTTCCTTTCTATAATCATCTAATAAATCACTAATTGTACTAACCAAATCAAACACATTATTTCTCAGATCTAACGATTTACCATCAATTCTTGCTACATCTAATATATCTTCTGTTAGAAGTTTCAAACGGCGTGCGTTTCTACTAATAATGGATATGTATTCTTGATATTGTTCAATGCTGCCTTTCTTGCTACCCAGAATATCTGCTAGACCTAAAATTGGCTGAATAGGAGTTCGTAACTCATGAGCAGCCATATTAACAAACTCACTTTTCATTACGTCATGTAATTTTAGTTGTTCTGCCACTTCAAGTTGCTTCCATAAGAACTCAAGTATTGAAACATAGGATAACGCCATGTGCTTGCTATTTGAATATATTGCAAGCCCGGTCGCATCATATGAATTATCCTTTGTATCATCCTTTGTTTCAATGATAAATGATCCTTTTTGATCAATTACCAAAATACCTAAAGTGGTTTGTGAACCAATATCAATACACTTGATCTCAAATTTGTGATCTACATCCTTTACATCATTATCATACTTCTTGGGCTCGCTTTGATTAGTTGTTACTATCTTTCCGACTGGGTCTTCTACCTTCAGTTTAGCGTATTCTTCTTCAAGAATTGTGTTCACTATGTTCTGATCACCAGGAATCAATATTCTGATATTTACTCCTCTTCTTGCTAACTCATCTAATATTTGTAGAACTCCCAATCGGATTTGACGACGAAAAGAATTGAGTGTTGGGAGTATCCCAAAAATTTCAAAATCCGCGTTTTTAAATTCTTCTATAACACGTTTTATAGCGTTACCTGGATTCCTTATTATTTCAGTATCAGGAGGGACCACAATACCTTGGCTGATCTCATCTAGTCTATTCTGAGCGTCAATCCCGTCTATCCATAAATCTTCAAATACTTTTGAGAAATATTTTACATACATTGGTTCATCACTGATTAACAATACCTGAACCTGTTTTCCTCTTTCTATTCTTTCAAATGTTACTGCAACTTCCTTATCAGTTATGCCAAAACTCATTGGCGGAAGATTACTTCTGTGCCTTATCTTTACACCATCTTGTAGAAACTTTCGAGCAAGGCTTGCATTATGTTTATTTTGTATATTACAAATATATCTAATTCCTTTATGCTTTCCTTTCGTCTGTTTATCTACCAAATTCTTGTTATTTTCACCAAAATAATCCTGTACATATTGTAGATCTCCAGGTCCAGATATACAAGATAAGATCTCTGTTGATTCATCCGTGACGCGCCTGAGTTCTCTAATGATTTCGTGTGCATTGTCTATGATTCTCGTTTTAGGTATAATGATACCGTACTCTAATTCTCGAATCTTTTGTTCAGCTGGAATCGCTGTCTTCCAAAGTGTATCAAAAATATATTGAGCTTGTTCTACTACCTCTCTCACATTACTGTAAATGACCTGTGTTAGGGGAGACCCTTCCTGTAATACTGTTGTGGCCATATACTCGTGTTCACTAACTGCGACACCACCTCTCACCCCATCTACATGCCTAAGTTCATCGACCAGATCTATTAATTGCTTACAATAATTGAGATTATCTTCTGTAATTTCTGTGAAAGCTCTTATCTTTCCTCCTCTTTTTCGAATATCTTCGTAACCATTTTTGTATTCTGCAATATCTACTACAATTGAAGGAGCATTCTTATCAAAGAAAATATCCATTCTTTCCCTTACATTTGACATAAAATAGATTCCGCGGCCAACTGCTTTTTCTACACCATAGAGTATTTCTGAACTCCTCTCCTTAGTTGGAGGATATGATGCAGTAGGCGCCGAAGTCATGTAGGACAATTATGAGAGAATTCAGCATATAAGGGTAAGGACATTACGACCATCTTCAAGGCCCCGTCTTATGTTGTTCTATTTAGATATGCGAGTTATTAGCCGTGCTTTTAGTATGATAAAATTCTTTGATCGCATGATTTTTGGGCTATTTGATGAATTCCTATTACTTCTTATCGTATTCGTCTATCCGTTGTAACACATTAGATATTTCTAGCATTACAAAAAGGAATCCTGAAAACTTGTAAATCATTTACAATCAAATTTTCAAATTCTAGCAATATGATATATTAATTAGAATATCGAGATTTGATGACTGCTATTTCGTTACACTTTTTTAGATTTTACTGTTAACTGCATATTTTTGCTTTTAGAACCGATAAATAGGACCACACTTCATTAAAACGAAATAGTATTTACTAGATTTTACAATGTATTTTTGTATTGGAATTGAATTCGTTATTATATGGTATGATATGATATCTCGCTTCATTACTTCTCAGTTCTGATAACCTAGTCATTTTTATTTCTATAAGTGGGTGTTTGCAGCACAATCACATTATGCCATGTAACCACCTTTCAATTCTTTTGTACTAGTTCCTAACAATAGTCACCTACAGATAACTACAAATTTCAAACACACAAATCTAATAAAATATAGGTCTATGCTATAGTCCATTGGTAGCAGTTCGTTGTACACATATATATGAAATGGAATACCAAATTTCCTAACATAGTGCTATGATTAGAATCATATTTCACGTCTAATGTTATGCTGTCAGGTTGAGGTGAATTAGCTTAATTGTTATAAGCATTGTAATTTTTCTTTTCTTTTTATAAAATCATGATTCTTATACACGATACAAGATAAATATTTCCATGCTATAGAGGTTCTAGAATCTGTCCGCATTGGATGATCCCCTATCTTGTATATCGAATCCTGCTTGAGATACGTTCCATCTCTTTTCCCAATACTTCTCCAACTTTTTCATCAATATTTGAACCTAATGCAAAGTTCATAGGATCTACTCTATTATCACTCATTACCTTAATTAGATATGGTAAATAAACTGCACCAAATGCACTCCCTGACATATGAGCTTTTCGAGCTAAATTTGAAATCACGACTTTCATAGATTGACCTCTTGCAAGTATAGGTCCCATTACAGGCCATATCATGCCATACTGGCTATACTTTATTCCCTTACTGTGTGAATATTCGTACAAGCCGTAAGATATCATATCGTCAAGATACTTAAGGAGACTCCATCGTCGATTTCGTACAGCCCTACCAACTATTAGATCAGCTTGAGAAAGTACATCAAGAAGGGCGGCCATACTCTTACTATCAATTTGTCGATACGAGGCAACTATGCTTGAAAAAAATGCATTTATTAAATCCTTTCTTCTTTCTTCGGTTGACATACCAAATCTAGGATCGCTATACATTCCATTTGAACGTGATAGGAACGATTTACCAATTTCAACTGAATCCGAGGAAAAATAGCCGTTTATCGTATCTGCAATATCGATCTCTGTAGTATCTCCCTTGATGGCGTTATATCCTGCAAGTCTTGATTGTGCAATATTTAGTAATGATCTAATGTCCCCTTTACAATCCGATACCATTGATATTTTTTCTTCCATGTTCAATTCCCTATTTTCAATTCTTAAGATATGTTCTAAAAACAACAATAGTAGTCTAGGGGGGACAATCTTAAATTCAATTATCCTGCACAGCTTTGCCAATTCCTTGATCTTGGTATTCTTAGAATTAGCCGCAATGATTACAGGTATTGTTGGTTCTTTCAGTATTTTTGCCAAGTATTCTAATCCTCCTGTGTCGTTTCTACTTGATATACCGTCGATCTCATCTAAAAAAAGTAATATAGGTTTCCTGAATATGCTAGTGTTGCTGAGTATCGGGATGATTCTTTTCTCTAAATCATCCCTTGTTCTTGTATCGCTTGCATTCATTTCTATTAAATCATAATTGAATTGCTGAGCTAATGCATGCACCAGTGATGTTTTTCCAGTTCCGGGAGGACCAATCAGTAGCAAGGGCTTGTTTCCATTAATCCAATGTGTGAGCCATTTTACTACAGTTAATCGAGCATCCTCATTACCAACCATGTCTTCTACTTTCTTTGGTCTAAATTCCCTGGTCCACATTTGTTCCTCATATATTGTTTGTAATTAATTAGTTATTAAATTGAACGTCCAGAAAGATTTTGTAGAGACCTTTGCAATCCACCCATTAAGAATTAGAACTAATATTTCGAACAGTTTGATACAAATTAAATAAACCTGCTATCGAGGAACTATATCAAAGACAATGATTGAATGATAGAATTATTGAATTATTGAATTATTGAATTATTGAATTATGAACTGATGAATGAAGGTTTAATTATAACAATCAGTAAAATATGGTATTATGATGCTATCCATGCATAATAATCTTCGCATATAACAGCTGCAATGCAATTCGTATATTATTAATGACTCAGAATGTCATCTATGTCCGCTTTACCATTTATGTGTTGAATGCAATCGAAAGGAAACAAATATTTCTCTGTTCTTCGTTATTCAAAATATCGTATTGATAACGATATGAAAAATTTGATTTACGACTGTTTCAAATACACTATCAAATATATAATATCGATTTCAGTAATTGTGATACTCTGTTTTAATATGGTGTTATTTGGTTATCAATTTAAGCTTGTTTTAGAGCCTATCTATGGACAAGCAATGAATACGAGTGCAGCAACAAATGATCATGTTCCGAATGCACAAGATCAAGTCTTGACTCCATCTCATTCTGTAGCTAAGCAAACATTGCTTAGCGTAAAGATTGCTTCCCTCAGTAAGGGACAACAAGTTCCGGTTGGAGAACTTGAGGTTTTTGGTATTTCATCTGATAGTCAGACTACTCAATGCGATGTTTCAGTGATGCTAAATGGAATCAAACCATATCAACATGTGATCCCTATAGGACATGGTGGATCCAGCGATTTTTCAGAATGGAAGTATTCATTTACACCACAATATGGTATTATTATTAAAGGTATGAATAAGATAACCTCTAAAATATCTTGTCCAAATGAATCTGGAACAGATCTGACAAAATTTAACAGTGTTAGTGTTATTGGTGTTATTGGTACATCAAATAGTTCCCATTCCTTAAGCCATCAGACACTGAATTTAGAATCGACAACAACTGTAGAAAACAGAATAACAATATCAACACAACCAACTGCGACTGACACAGCAGGATCAAATGTATCACAAAACTCTCAGAAATCAAAAATTGAGAACAGTAATCCAAATTCAAAAACTATTTCGCTATCCTTTAATATTGATAGGGATCCAGTTATTCGTGGACATGTGCAAACTATTCCTGTAGCACTCTATGATTCTAATACAAATGCAAGAATTGTAGGTGCTAAGGTCACAGGACAGATCATTGATTCTTTTAACTCGGTCAAGAAGGAATTTGCAGGAATGACTAATACTAAGGGAGAGCTTTCGTATTCTTGGAAGATACCAAAGACCGGTAAATTGAATGATGAATATAAAGTAAAAGTAGATGCGGTTGCAAGTGGATATCCACGCGAACTATATACGACCATTTTCAAAGTGAGAGGTGGTCATAATCCAGATACTCCTTTTATCCTAGCACAAGCTAATAGCAAATTTAATGATGGGCTAGTTGACAGTATAAATGATTTTACACAAAAAATGTTGGATAATATCGAACAAAAAGTCAATGCTACTAGTAGCAGGTAACAAGTAACAGATAATAGATAATAGATAGCATTGATGACATTCAATTTGTATCACAAATTTATTCTTTCTGATTCCAGATCGTAATAGTAAAGTCGTAACCCCATTTATCGATC
The DNA here is from genome assembly GCA_036557905.1 of Nitrososphaeraceae archaeon. GTDB lineage: Archaea > Thermoproteota > Nitrososphaeria > Nitrososphaerales > Nitrososphaeraceae > JARBAU01. Next base: position 6,577 of record DATBGR010000051.1, read on the forward strand.
AAAAAATATGATTGTCAGAAATAATTATTATCGAGTAGTGTTTATAGGATATTTAAGAATTTGAGTATGAATATAATATAAAATATAAAATATTGATTGAGTATACATCAAATACTACTATTACATATAAATGAGAAAAAAATAGATTTTGCATAAATAGCTAGAAGGGTTGAAGGAATCTCAGTGTCATCATGCTTTAAAATTTAAATCAGAATTTCATTTTTGTAATGCATCAGATATATGAAGAACAGATAGAAAGTTTGGCTCAGATGACTGAGAAAGAAATATTCAAAATATACCTTCAGATTGCATTTCAGAAACTGAAATAAAAGCTAGCATGTAGTTTGTAGCTATCAAATGTTTTAGACCAATTATGAATGTAGAATCTCATGTCCCATATTACTTTGCAACACAAAGTGGACTGAAGTATTAAATCAAATATATTGTAAAATTTCATTGA
>DATBGR010000052.1:0-10335 GCA_036557905.1 Nitrososphaeraceae archaeon
TACCTTTCTATCAATATCAATTATTTTATCCTCCACATAATTATAGTTATAAATACCAGAGGAAGGTTCTTCTCTATATTCCTTTACCAATTTTCGTACGTTCCTCGAGGACAATCGACTTTTACTTATCATTGTAACAAACCCATGTAACACCTTTTCATCATTTATTGGACTTAATTCCTCAGCAATGCTAGGATTAATTGAACGATCATAAACACTTTTGATTAATTCAGGAGATGAATTCAAAAGCCTTAAACGCTTATCAACATAGCTAACACTCTTTCCCAATCTTGAGGCCAAGTCTGATATTCCACCCCATCCATACTCTTCCACATAAACTTTGAATGAATGAGCTTCTTCTATCGGATTCAAATTTTCTCTTTGAAGATTTTCTATTAATGTCACCTCATATGCCTCTTTGTCATCTAGTTCCAACACGTGACAGACTATCTTTCGCCAGCCTAATGCTTTACATGCCTCATATCGTCGATTGCCTGCCACTATTTCGAAGTAATCTGTTCCAGCCTTCGCTCTAACAACGATTGGATGTAATAAGCCCTGCCGTGATATCGAATTCGAAAGCTCATTGATCGGTTTATTTGATGAATCTGAGCAAGTAGTAACAGACCTAGAAAGATAAGAAGGATGTTTAATTCGATAAATATCTATATCGACGAGAAGTCCTCTAGTCAGGCTTGAAGTTGAAAAGCCTTTTGACATTATCTGTTACCTAATTGCATAATATATAACCATTTTGCCTTAATTTAGACAAACGTTAGATCTTGTTACATTAAAGAGGGCGAAGATGACAGTTATTTATAGCCAATTTCTTATATTGTATTTGATATAACGCTTTCTTCATACAATATATTTAAATTCTCTCAAAAAGTAGAAATGTAAATATATTTATGACTATGACGGGTAACTTATCACTGTCGAAGGATCTCTCAGTTGAGGATAATGTCCATCCTAGAATACTAATTGTAGATGACGACAAAGATGCGGTCTTCTTTTTCAAGACTTGCTTGCAGGATAATGGGTTTCATGTAACTGCTTTCAATAACCCATTGAAAGCTCTATCAAACTATAAACCACATCATTATGATCTTCTAATTATTGATATACGCATGCCTAGAATGAGCGGCTTTGAGTTCTTTGAAAAGATAAAGATGTTGGATTCTGATGCTAGGGTCTGTTTTATTACCGCATTCGAAGAATACTACGATTCAATAAAGGAACAATACCCAAATCTTGATGCAAAATGCTTTATAAAGAAGCCAGTATCGGCAGAATATCTAATTAAACGAGTGATGGCACAAATTATTAGCAGAGATTAACGAATATTCGATGCATTGGAGAGAACGTTTAGTCCTAATCTGACTCCGCTTCTACTTACCTATTTATTAATATGGTATACGGCATTGTTTTGACTTATAAATTATCAATAATATATCATATAAGGTGTCCATTATGCATTATTGATCTAAAAAATGAATAAGAAAAACGAATGATCTATTCATACTTTTTGAAACGTAAGACAACTACGAAATTGGGGAATGCTAATAGTGGATTCCGAATTCTTAGTGAGTAACAAACTATCAGAAATTTTGCTCTAAACAGATCCAAATTATGAATAGCACAATCCTAATGGCCTTTATAGCAACCATATGTGATGTGGCAGTTAATATCATAAAATTGTATAAAGCCTTGGATTCTCCGACAGAACACAATTTTTCGGCGCCGAAAAATTTTGGAGTCCTTTTGTCGTCATTAGCATTGTAAGCAGGCAGGTAGGTAGGCAAGGGTTTACTGGTTTATGAGGTCAATTGAGTGGTATCACCAAAAAATATATGAGTATCAATGTTTTTTTGTTTAGTAATGGCATTACAAGTTAAAGGCTTTGGTTGGCTGAGAGATTATAATGACCCGAGAGATTATGCAATCGACCATCCCAAAGTCAACAAGATTCTGACAAGCAAAGGTACAAAAAAGCATCATGTACTCAAAGCTTCTGATCTTCCATCGAATGTAGATAATCGTAAGTGGTGTTCTCCTATCGAGGACCAAGGCCAGTTGGGAAGCTGCACAGCAAATGCTGGCGTAGGAATGTACGAGTACATGGAGAATAAGGCAAATGGTACATATACAGATGGTTCGAGACTCTTTTTGTATAAAGCTACAAGGCTGTTAATGGGAGACCAAGGAATAGGTGATTCAGGCGCCTGGATTCGTACTACATTAGGTGCGATAAGGCTTTTTGGTATACCAAATGAAGTATATTGGCCCTATTCTGATGCACCAGATAAATTTGATATAATGCCTGAGGCGTGGTTATGGGCTTTTGGACAAAACTTTCAATCTATCGCATACTTTAGATTAGATACTTCTGCAGATGGAAATGAAAACATAAAAAGTATCAAACAATATGTTAACAACGGATACGCTGTAGATTATGGATTTACCGTTTTCCAGTCCTACACTCAATCGAATACTAATGGTGGAATATTTCCGTTTCCCGCATCGTCTGGAGGTAGAATTTCAGAACGGACCGTCGGCGGACATTCAGTACTAATTGTTGGCTACGATGATAAAAAGGTTGCAAAGAATACTAAGGATGGTAACACGAAGACTGGGTGTTTCCTTATTAGAAACTCATGGGGTACATCATGGGGCGATCACGGATATGGATGGTTCCCATATGAATATTTTCTGACAAGTTATAATGGAGATACATTAGCTGATGACGCATGGGCAATAACATCAGAAGAGTGGGTCGACACAGAGGTTTTCAATCCCCCTACGTAACTTTTTTTTAAAAATCAATAATTTTTTAAATCGGATGAGTCTTGTAATGAATCTACTTTTTATATTTATTACTGTTAGTTTACTAGAAACGCTACAATTCGATTGGCATTAGATCATTTTAATATTCTCATTGCTATTTGAATAACCAAAGTATTTCTAATTGCTATGGTCACAATTCGTAGCTATAAGCGTAATCCATATAATATTATTTCATAATTAAGCGAATGAATGATCTGTCAAAGACAAACAGTAGGTGATCGGAAGAGTTATGCCAATGTTATTCTCTTAGTTTGATAGAATCGAAAATGGCATCCTATCACAATCGCATGATTGTTACTGATTAAATCAATACAAAATTAGCACCTCATTAGCATAATTAGCATAATTCAAATCCATTCCTAAACTATCGCCGCTAAAAATTAGCAAATTCACGGATAGTGATATGATGGTATGCTATTCAATATATTAGAAAGTTTTGTGGAAAGATGTGATAGGATATTTGTCATTGTCAAGGTAACTGGTAAGAACCACATCTTTTCACGATCTCTTGATACCCATCAAAATAACTCGTTATGATTGCTTTTGCTTTCCCGAGTATGCTTATATAATCAATAAAATTATCAGTATAAAGATGATTAGTCTTGTGCAAAATCAGAAAAGTCTACGTAATGCCAAGTGATGAATTTTTTATAATTAGCTATATATATGTCATGTCGGAATTGAAAAATTGTGAGTTACAATCTACTAAGATTAGGTACGTTCAAAGTAATGACTCCTAAAACTCTAGGCTGAGACCATGTAAAGCCTTCAGATTTGTTGTCAAAACAATCATAGTTCTTCAAGGTCATTATTGTACGTTGTTAGAGGAATTAGAGCATATGTCACAATTAACCATCTACCGATCAAAAATAATTGAGATGTATTGACCACCACCGCAATTTAATCTCTGATTAGGGTAGTATTGATCCAGTAACTGGTTTGAAAATGGACTCTGTTGTCAAGCTTACCTGTTTGCAATCTGTGTTCACATCATGTAAAGTGAAGTCAATTTTGTGTGCGTTGTTAGTTCCTTCATCCGCGATTAGATTAGCAATTAGGAATGGATTATTTGCATTGTTTGTCCTAGTCTTGACAATTTTTGCAAGATCTGTATCGAACTGGACCAGGTCTGATGTAAGTAACACTGCAAGGTTTTTGCCAAACACCTTTGAAGTATCAGACACATCTCCTCTCATAATGTACAATGCTAGGTTATCATCGTCTGATGTAGGGGGGTTGCTATGAGTACATGTTGCAAAAGGAGGATTGAGCACTTTAGGAAATCCAGGTTGATCTGTACCTACACCAACGAGAACACCGCCAATCAATTCTTTACTGATCGGTGGAAGCGTTATGGAACCGCGTTGCAGAGTTCCTAAACTTCCAAGTGGTGCAACATTATCGGCCGGTGGAGCACCGAACGCCTCTGCCAGCGTTACAAATTTGCATTCCGTTTGGACTGTGTCCACATTAAAGGGAATATCCTTCTGTTTAGCACCATCTTTGCTGGTGACTAAGATATCGCCAGTATACTTGGGAGAAGCTGGTCCTAGCATCAACTTGTCATTGCTTAGCAAATCGGACTTTAATATTATACTTACAGTCTTAGTATTATCAAAATCATCCATAGCACTTTTCACCCTATCTAGTCGTACATTCCCTGCCATAACATATGTAGCTGATGATGGAACCCTAACAGGGATTGGATTTTGAGTGGTCCCTGTATTGTTAATGCGCAATGTATTCACATTCTCCTCATTAGTTTGGCAGGCCTTAAATGGTGGATTTTTTAAATTGGCTATTGATGCTGCAGTCTGGGTAGGCCCACCCGACGCGATACCCTGAGGTGCTCCAAAATTTCCTGTATCCAAGGTTGGGGGAGCTACACCAGAAACTATATTCGTATTTGTACTTGATAATAAGGTATTTGTAATTGTGCATGTGATTTGCTGGTTCTGATTAACATTAGTCGAAAAGCAGCTAACTCCGCTAGTTTGGGTTATCGTACCATCAACATTAGTTACGTACTGGGTTTGAGCCGATAATGGACTCACAGTTTCTCTTACAAAAAAAGTGCCTGGATTAATACAAATAGTCAAGGGGGATGTTGCTTGGCTTATATCTGAGACTTCATTTTGATCATTATTTCCAACATTTATACGAAAAGCTAGTTGATCAAGTGGAACTGTTGTAGCGATGTTATTCGGATTCTGAACTACTTTGTTTATAGTCAAAGTGGCATGTGATTGTGAGTTTGGATCACAGAAAGTGTTAGAACTTAAGCCTTGAGCATTACCAATTAGAGTGTTAGAACTTAAGCCTTGAGCATTACCAATTAGAGCGCCATTAATAGTGGCAGTGCCAATATTACCCAAGCCAGGGAATATACGAGGCGCTAAACCTTGAGGAATCCCTGTCGTTGTCTGCGAATTACCAAGTGAATTCAAAAGACTTGAAGAATCCAGATTCAGGTTCTGTGCTAGTGCAGGTCGACTAATGAAAATCCCCAAATTACCCATTAAACACAAAGAGACAAGTAGGACCACGGCTATTGATTGTCTTCTCATCCGACAAATACTTCTAGCTCGACAGCTTTTTAAATTTGCGTAAAGGTTTTTCCATAAAATACTTCTCAAATTTAGTACGAATAAATCATTATCTTATATTTACGACACACACTTAAACAACACAAACTTCATTATAGTCGGTTAGTGAAGGACATGCCCCAATCAGAAATCTTATAGTGTGTTACATAAAAATGCAATGCTTCACATATTATGATTTATCATCATGGATGAATAATGGATAAAGGTTTTATCAGTCTTAATTATATCAATCTATAACTGCTTATCGTATAGTTTTGATAGCGGGATAGCATAATTTATGGAAACAAGAAAACATCCATACCTTTATTATTTAGGATATGCACTTTATTCAATTGCTGCTTTACAGCATGTTTTGTATAATGAATTGCCAGTAAGATGTGGACATCTAAGCATAGCGTAAGCTATTTACATAGTTGAACTGCAAGAAATGCATCTGTCCTATCAAAAGGCTGCTTGGTGAACTTATGACTTTTAAAAAAATTTCATGGTATGGTAATTTCATGTTATGGTAATAGAATCCTTCTAGGTTATCTCTTTATAACATGTTCAATAGAATGATATAACCGTAGGTATAAATGAATTCAGCCCTAATGGATCATGCAGCATAGTACTAATTACAGTTAATCGGTTTCGAATTCAAAAGACACTAACCCATCATAAAATATGATTCAATTCTAATGGTTAGTAAAAGTTTATCAATATTCTAGTTATCAATAGCATATGAAATCAATCGACGAAGTAAAGAAGATAAAAGAGCGTGTTGAGAAGCAACTCCTCGAAAAAGGAGCTAGTGCTGTTTCAATTGGTGCTAAGATTGAAGGTGGGCAGAAACAAAATAAAATTGCCCTTAAAGTTTATGTTCCCAAAAAAGTGAAGAAAGAAGAAGTGCCTGATGACAAATTGATTCCGGATGAAATAGAAGGTGTGATTACAGATGTATTAGAACAGCCGGATCCATCGGCTGAACCTCATAATGGATCTGTTATATCACATGATCAGGACCTGCATACCATCATGTGTGGTGGAATTAGTTGCGGTGTTCCAGAAGAAATTGGTACAATAGGTGCAATTGTGTTGAGTCAGTCTGGTGAGCCCATGATAATGGGTGCAAGGCATGTTTTGGCATATTCACCTAACTCAAAAGTTAATGATTCTATATGCAATCCTGGAGAAAATCTGACTCATGTAATTGCATTTTTGCAAGATAGTGAGCTTAATAGCACAATTGATGCCGCAGTAGCTAAGCTTAAAGACCCTAACAAATTTGAATGTAAAATATTTGGATTGGGGCCAGTAAATGGAAGTATAAATGAAGCAGAGCTACACCAAATGTATACTGCGTATCTCCTGGGGGGACCTCCTATCCCTGTCGAAAAGAGAGGTATCACCACAGGTCGGACTAGCGGCTTTATTGAAGATATAGATTATGGTCCAATTCCCGTGAGATACGATCATGGACTACCTTCTATAAACTTAAACGACCAAATATTAATCGCACCAGATAATCAATCAGGAAACAGATTTAGTAACGCAGGAGATTCCGGCTCGTGCATATGCACTCCCTTAGGTGACTCTAGAAAAGTGGTTGCTTTATTGTCTGGTGGATTTATGTCTCCCTCTCCTGCTGACGGCAAATATAGAACTTATGCAAGCCACATCCAAGCCACACTAGATAGGTTTCATGTTTCCATTTGTAAGGCCTGAAATCAGATGCATCATCTAAGTGCAAAAATGAAGGTAGATTTCCTAATTCGCGAACGTCTATAAAGAGGCCTAATTTAACTCAAGAATGGTTGTTCTCTTCAATTCTTAATCAAAGCTATAAGACTAAGGTAACTAAAACGGGGTTCGAAACATTTCCCCCCCTTCTTTGTGTCTAACACAATACAAATGCTGTTTTGTCGTATAATGAATGAATATAATATGCGACTTTAGAAAATTAATCATATAGTCTGACATGGATTAAGACATACCGTTTGAGTAGATATTGAATGACGTAATTAGTAATGATTTTAAAAAGATAAAATACCTTTAACCTATTAATATCGCTAATGAAAAATATATAGGATTCATAGTAACGGTATCGATTGCAGTAACAATTGTTGCTCTAATTCTAACATCTGTTTACGAAACTGACGCTGCCGTGCTAAATAATACTTTACAGACTGGGAAGCTTGGAACACCTCAGGGTCTTTCAAATGTTGGAGCAATAAATACAGGTAATACCAAAAACACAAATTTGACGATAACTAGTAACATTATCAATGAATGTCAACCAATAACGCAGTGTCAGAACATCGGACCAGATAAGGCTATTGTAGGAGTGTATACGTTTGCATTTAATAACTATCACAGGATGGCTCAGTTTCCAGGCTCAGCATACGGTTGGACAGTAACCTTCTCATTTGCAGGTGATGTTACACCTACGCAATATGATGTTAACCAAACCTTTAGTTCATTAAACGATGCTTCGATCTATAGTAAGAATAACTACTCCAAAGGTTGTCATGGTACTATACAAAATGGGGATAATATTGCGTGTGTAATAAATTCTACTCTATCGTCTAATCCTCAAAATCATTTAAAAATTGTTACCGTAGTCAAAAATTTGTGTCACGATAAAGCGCGATGTAGCTATATCCTACCAGATGATTTTAACTTGAGGGTTTACGAATTACAGGGCTATGCTCCAATTCTCAATTATTTCCAGATAGGCAATGCTTTTCCTGGATCGGCATCTGGTTGGACAGTTACAACACCACCTGAAGTGATTCAATATAAAGTTAAACAGAGCCCAGATGTTCCCTCACCTCTCCTTATAGTCCCAGGACAAAATGGAACGCTGGCAGGAGTAACATATAATGGCTGTGAAGGTATATTAAGAAATGGATGGACTTAACTATGTACAATCACCAACATCATCAATGATACGACCAGAAAGTAGAAGGCAAGATAAGCTGCCTTCATCTAATCTTTTTCGGACTTTGTCTTTTAGGGTCGAGGTCCTGGATTAGTGTTCATCTCTAATTTCTAATTGCTATATCATTAAAAATCATCTGAAAGGGCTCTTATATTCAACCGAAGTGATAATTTTCTGCTAGTATTTCACCATAGAGAAAAAACTGTATATATACCCTGATTTCTACCTAGTTTTATGAGGCTCAGAATGTTTACAAGATGGTTAGCAGTCAAGGTATTAATATTATTCCTATTTTTTGAATCGTCGTTAATCGTATCCCATGGCTCGGCTATTGCGATAACGACTAATTCATCAGCAGCATCGGCTTCTCAACAAGATGTAGGTTCAAAGAATTTTCTTGTCTATCAGAACCCCGGTTATAAGGTGAAAATAAATTACCCATCAGATTGGACAATCTCACAAACTGGTCTTAGGGATCATTCTAATATTATTGCATTTTATTCGCCATTAGAAAATATTTCTGATGCATTTTCTGAACATGTGGTAATTTCTTTAAATCACTATTCACAAAATTTGTCATTGAGCGATTACGATAAACTTGTAGATAACACACTAAGCCCAGCTGGTATAAAAATCGTAGAGCCAATTAAGACTGTAATGCTTTCTGGTGGTCGTCCTGCGCATACTATTGTATTTGCGCCTCCGACGCCACCTCTTGGTCCAAATGCATTATCAAAACCAATTGTGAAATTATTATGGACAGTGCTGGATAATAGTGTATATACCATTTCTTACAATGCAGAAGCGGCAAGATACTCGACGTATTTACCGCTGGTTCAGAAAATGATTGATTCGTTTGAAATAACCAAGCAACAATAGAACATTTTGTATTGCGCTAGAAGTATCCACACTATTATAACACATTGTTGTTATTTCAATATGAAAATTGCAAATGAGATCTTTCACTCTATTTGTAAAAAAAATCAATTATTACTAACTTTTATTATGCAAGTACCTCTATTTCCAGCTAAACTTCAAGGATAAGATTACTTATGCATTCTAGGATGTGGTCACAGTATAGTATCGATTTCATGGTCCAGCCATAAATACAAGTCTAACTTTTTCCGATACCTGCTGCTGACCAGGCAAGACCGGCAAGGCTATACGATTGGAAGTAGAATCAGTACCTATCCCCTGGGCTACTCCGACCTGAGATAATGGAAGTAATTCGCGTTCGAGAGGATCTAAGCTTATTGACTTTACCCCTATTATGTGCAATCCTAATTCTTGGGCTGCAACTCTAGCTTTGCTTAGTGCATCATCAATTGCATGTTTCATAACTAGATTCCTTGTTTCTTCTTGTTTCTTAACGGACAGCCCAAAATCAATGGCGTTTATATTATTGACTCCTGCTTTGATACTGGCATCAATCCATTTAGATACATCTGAGACATTAGGGCTTTCTATCTTTATTGAGTTAGTCACTGTAAATCGCGTTATATTAGTTCTTGATCCATCTTGATATAAATAATTTGGAGAAATACTAAAAGACGAGGTACTCGTTTCATTTTCCTTTACTCCTACGGACCTTAATACATTCAGAACCTTGTCAGTCAACACCGAGTTTGACATTAGGGCAGCATCAGCAATCTTGTTACTTGTTTCAATCCCTATTGATAGAGTGATCCTATCCGGTGTTGTGTTTTCGGTTGCTGTCCCTAGAACAGACAAAGTCGAAGTATTGCTTCCAGTGGAAGTAATATTAGATGGTAAAGCGAATATGGTTGAAACTGCTGGATTTTGAGATCCGGCTATTTCTGTTCCTAAAGTTGTGGGAGCTACACCAGAAACTATATTCGTATTTGTACTTGATAATAAGGTATTTGTAATTGTGCATGTGATTTGCTGGTTCTGATTAACATTAGTCGAAAAGCAGCTAACTCCGCTAGTTTGGGTTATCGTACC
>DATBGR010000053.1:0-4262 GCA_036557905.1 Nitrososphaeraceae archaeon
GCCATTCAGTTAGTATGTATACATCTGCATTTTTAACTCCATCAAAGGAGTCGATTGTAGTCAGAACTGAATCTACTTTGAATACATTTTCATCATAGAGTACAAATATCAACGAGTCATTAGGATCGATAATACTAGGATTATACAGGATATTTTCTTGAAACTCTATGTACACACGTTCGCGGACATCGTGATAATGTAATTTTTCAACATTTATTATAATAACATATTGAATATATCCTATCATAGAAGCAGGATTGCATTGAATGGAGAATTCTAATAAACGACCCTCTTTCATTCTGTCTAGACGTCTTGTTGTAGTTTTTTCGGAAATACTAATATCTTTCGCAATTTCTGATATCTCCGTTCTAGCACCTGAGACTAGCAGACATTTTATTATTCTCAAATCTGTTTCACTTGGATTTATTGATACAGGTAGTTCAGAAACAGTGATGTTGCTAACGGTTGCCGGTTTTACAAGATCATTTAATGACTGTATATTCTTGTTATCCAATAATTTATTAATTACAATTGCAGCTACAGAAGTTCTTCCCATATGGTGCACATGATAGGCAAGGTCTCCAAATTCTTTGACGCGCTGAATGACACCATCTTTAGTTATTACATTGTTAGTTCTTATTAATACATGAGCTATTTTATAACCAAAACCAGCAGGATTGACTCTAACTATGAATTTTTCTAAAACTCCACCACTCACCATATTCCTAACCCTTGCCTTAACACTCTTTGGCGTCAGACCGGTCAGTGAACCTATGTTGCTATAGGAGGTTCTACAATCCCTTGCTAAAGTGGCAAGAATATTAAGATCAATCTTATCTAGTATCTGTCTATCCATCGAGTGTAGTCCCTTATTACATTATAATTGGTAATAAAGATGTCTGATTCTTGGAGTTGTACTCCCCCTAAGGATAAATATCTACAGGCATTATGGATTCTCCGATGAAAACTCTAATTGTAAAATACATACCAAGAAAGGAACAATCCAGTACCAAGAAGTTACTTGATGCCTTTAAACAGGAAATCAATTACTCTGATATTGAGGAACTTGACCTTTTAGATGATATGCCGGATATGTTGCTTGGCAACAACTTGTTAGCTTACATCAACAGAAATATCCTGGGACAAACATTGATACCGAATGAGGAAAGGCTACTGTCCAAAATGGATAGAATGGCTGCTCAATTGAAATCTGCAGATATTGTAGTAGTAGCATTTCCTATGTATAATTGCTCAATGCCGGCAATTGTAAAGGCGTGGTTTGATTCTGTGATGCAAAAGGGAGTTACATTCGGGAGGAGAAGCGATGGTCGGACGATCATATCTAATGCTGGGAAAAAAGCTCTGACTTTGGTATCATGTGGAAGTGTTTACAATAACGGATCATTTCCATGCCGGGAGCTTACATTATCACTATCAAACAGTGAATTCCAATTTATGGGATATTCAGATGTGCGAGGAATACTTGCTGAAGGAATGGCAATGAACGAAGAGATCAAGCTAAACAATTTGAATACATCGATACTTCAGATATGAGCAATAGCAAGAGAATGGTACAAGAAAGAAGAATATAATTCAGTATATGTTAGGCTTAGGAACTAAAAGCAGATGGGTTTTGCGTGTATGGCTTAGGCAGTATAGTAATACATAGTTAAATTTTCACAAAAAGCTATAACTTTGATGTTGTTATTATCCTTAAAAGCTCTTTGCACGACAGAATACTGTTAACTGTAGCCTCAGCGAGGGTGACGTCAACAATATTGCACCTTTGCTGTAACCATAGCTATTGGGATACCTGTTCCTTCAACAACGACAGATATCTTTACTCGTGTTTTGTGATGTTTACCTGAATAGCCTGTTATATCTTTGAACGCAAAGCTTTGCACCAAGCTTGCATCAATGCCTACCTCTTATAAACAAGAAGTTTTTTGCTTGTGTAACAGTTTGAGAAGTAACTCCCAGATTCTTGAAATCTCTCTTCCGCTTCCAGAATTGGAGTCGTCTCCAATGAGTTGTCGCATGAGGACAATCTGGTGAGTCCAAATCACGCCATCGACATCCTGAACGCAGCGCTTTCAAAATACCAGGAAGCAGTTCACAGTTGAATACGCTGGACAGCCAGTGGCAGCATGTGGTTCAGGCAGATGACTTGTGATAAATTCCGGTAGTTTTTCTGACAAAACGTCAGTACGATAGATCTTGGACAGTGGTATATCATCTCCAAATAATTTCCCATAGATGCCCATCTAGATCTTTAAAGTATCCTGAATAAATCCCCCAAGGACGCTCACGCGGTTCATCTGTTATTGTTGCTCCAGCTGATTTTGCTTGCTTTAGTAAAGCGTCTACCTCTTCTTTTGTATCTGTAAGATACCCTAGACTGAATTCTGTAGAACTTTCTTTCCCTATTTTTTGATTAGCATCTTTGGCGAGTTCTGTTCGAGGGATACAAGGAAAGCAGCAATCCATTTTGTAATTCAAACATTGCTATCGTCCCATCTGCTCCTGAAATTTCATCACGATATTCAGTTGCAACAATTCCGTTTGATGGCAGTCCTAATCCTTCACGATAAAACGCGAGTGACTTTTCTAAATTATTAACGCCTATTGTTATCACATTGATGCGAGATTTCATAATATTCTTTCTATTCTAGAGTTTGTAGTTATATAAAATAATCTTAGAACCTATCCGAAAAGTAGTTGATTTTAATTGAGTTATGTGCAAACTGCATTTAATCGATAAAGCTAAGCTGTACTGCACTTTCCATTAATGTATATATTGATATCAGAGGACACAGGAGTTGATTTCTCCTACTCCATACCATTGACGAACGGTATCTTTATGCAAGCAAGAGACGTATGGAGAAGATGAAACAGATACTTTCTATGGTCAACATGACGTTAAAGCCTGTTCAGAGAGCAGATATCTTATCAGATCCCATGACAGCTGACGAGATATCATCTTTTGAATTCAAGCGTACAATATTAGGCAAAGGAGTTGATAAGAAGATATCATCCACTATTGGCATCACAAGAGATGCGGTTGATTTACTACCATATCTAGAATCAACTAATCGCCTAGTCAGAACAAGGGCAGTAGATAGTGAGGATAATGACAAGAATAAGAATATTGGCGGATTGCTCTCGCGCGAGTCTGGTACTGCTACCAATGGATTTAGAAAAGCGGTAGATTCAGCAGCAAGAAGAATTCATGCATTAATAGCAAAAAGTGGAAGACAAGGATTAGATATAGATATAATTCAAGAGACCTTTGCATTAGAAGATTCTGTTTTATTAGTAGCATTAAAGAAGCTTGAAAAACTGAATACGATACAATGGCTTGATGATACACGAATAATCCTCTCTGAAAATTTGGAAAAGGCTGCTGGCAATACAATTGGTGTATATGTTGATAAAATAGTACAAGGTGGAGCACTAGTTACTGTAAATGAAAAGTGGCATGCCAAATTAAATCATTACGATTATGAAGGTCCACGAGAATTACTTAAAAAAGGATCTGAATTCAAAGTCATAGGCCAACTATATCATGACGAGGGTGTGTTTAGCCTTCGAGTAAAACAGATAGTATGAAACTACAAAAATGAAATCAACAAATGACCATCTTCGAGCAAAATAACCTTTCATAGATCTAGAAATAAGAAATAGTATTATTGGGATGGTACACAATTGTATAATGAAAATATCCCTATAATACTGGTAAATAGATTGCGGTACAAATCTATAATGCGGAAAGTACCGATACGATCCAAAAACCAATATTCAAAGGCTGTTTGTTTGACCCTTTCTATCAATTTCAGTGCCTCCACTTTTCCGTAAGTCTTGCGATAATATTGCTTTTGGTTTAGTTGATTAGATTGTCTGCGCCAGCTTTCTAATTGTGTTATGTACTACACCTGGTATACCCGACTTATTTTCTAACCAAAGGAAGAATTCAAGACATTTTATGATGCAATTACAGGAGCTAATATTATGAATGAAGTTTTGATTTGATCTCATTTACCAATTGTTCGGTATCCATTGGCTTCCGGATAAACCAATCAACATCTAAATCAGGATATTCCTTCTTTAGAACATCATAATATACGGCTCTGTAAAGTTAAGAAAACAGATTATTGTTATAATGACTGACAAATAGATTCAACCAATTTTCTATGTGTTGTAATTTGCATTTATTTTTTCTGCATGGAAAATAATCATCGAAACATTCCGTTCTATCTTTGATA